>NZ_JALMFA010000009.1:0-269829 GCF_023242545.1 Pseudomonas sp. MWU13-2517
ACCGGTTACCAGATCTTCGCACCATCCAGGACCTAACCGGTTACCCTGCTTTCCGATCATGCCCTCTAAACGCGGCCTTTTTCGTGCCCGCTGGATGGGCAATCGCCGAATATTATGCATTTATGCATAAATTTACTTGCGCCTCTATTGCCAATGTATGTCAGCACAGATACTGTTTATTTATACAGTTTACGCAAGGAGCGAATTGTGGACCATGCACCCTCCCCTACATCGAAACTGAGAAGTTCGTACGAACTTGTCGGCCTTCGTCTCCAAGGGCTTATCGCCTCTCCTCGGGTCCAGAGGATTCAGTTGGTCGAGATATCCAGGCGCGAAGATGAGAGCCCTGAAGCCTGGCAACAGGTGATCCAGGATATCGGCGACACCGCCGGTATAAGGGTCGAGCATTTGGATGACGGCGTCGTCCGGATCGGCTGGCGCGAGTACTGCGATTCCTAAATGAGCCCGCCATTGAGCGGGCTTTTTATCGCCTCCCATAAAATATATGGGAATACCCATTGACGATAAATATGGGGTTGCCTATATTCGTGTTCATCGAGACGCCACGGCGAATCGTCAGCAGCGAAAGCTGCGCCGCTCTTTAGCGACACTCCTTGCCGGATCACCACCGGCCCAGATTCAAAGGCAGCGATGAACCGGCCTCAACGGTTCAGAGGGTTGGCAACTGACCCGGGCGTGCAGCGTAAAGCGCCAAATCTAGTTTTCCGGCGGACAGGGTCGCGGTCGGAGAAACAACGGAGTGCGAACTGGACATGGGCCAGGTTGTATCGGATGCGCACCAACGAATGGATTTACCCGTGATCAGCCAGTAGCGGGTCACGGCTCCACAGATTTACTGATGCCGCTTCTATGAGGCGGCATTGGAAATCAACGGGAGTCACAAAATGCTCAACATCAACGAAGCTGAACTCAAGAAATCCATCGTGTCGAACGTCGCCGATCAGTTGCTGCGGGAGGATGAAGATCTCACCGAAATGGTCGCGAAGGAGGTGAAAAAGCGCATCGACAAAATCTTCGATGAGCGCGTGACCTCGCAGATTCAGAAGGCGATCGACGAAACCATCAACGGTTCGTTCGAGCGCGAATATCGCCGGGTGAACCAGTGGGGTGAGCAGGAATGGCCATCTACCACGTTGCGCAAGGAACTGGAAAAAACGGTAACCGCCTACTGGAACGGCAAGGTAAACCCCGGAGATGGCAAGCCAGCATCTAGCGATTACAACTCAGTCACCCGGGCTCAGTGGCTTATGACCAAGATCTGCGCCGAAGACTTCAGCAAGCAAATGCAGCAAAGCGTGGCTAACGTAACCGGCGCCCTGAAAGACGGCTTGCGCAATCAGCTTGCCAATCAAATGGACCATATGCTGAACGACCTTTTCAAAATCAAAAGCCTGCAAGACCAGGGCAAGGTTGAAAAGCCGTATTGAACAACCTGCGCCACGACAGCCTGTCGTTAACTGCCCGATCCTCTCTATGAGAGCGCATCGGAGTGTGAACTGAGTACCGCCAGCCAGCGCGAGAGCAAAGGCAGACAAACGTCATGCAGTTCACACCCCAATGCGGTCATGCAATCAACGCTGTAGAAAATTTGAATTAGCCGGTTGTCCTTCCGGTCAAGAATTATGAGCGCAGTAAATCTGACGAGGTAAAAGCATGACTATCCAAGCAGAGACACTCGTACAACTGACTGAAGCACTCCGGGAGCGCGGGCTGAAATTGGTATCTGATGTCCACTTCATCCGTGCCCCGTATCGGCAAAATCACCGCTGGATCTGCTCAGTAGAGTAACGATCCATTTTGCTGACGGCCTGGCTCGATAGCCGGCCGTTGGCACCTCCTCGCTGCATCCCCTTTGCTTTATCCCCGACACCACTCGCATGCACTCCCCTTCGCGCCCAACGGCTACCAGCGAAGCGAATGAGTGCGGCCGAGTTTTGTTGAATCCATACCCGCCAACCTGGAGGCGACCATGAACGCAGCATTGAAGATGTGCCAACAGCGTTACGACGCTCAGTTGCCTCCAGAGGTCAGCGAGGGCGACGAGGTTACGGAATGGCTTGAGCATTCGGCGGTGCGCCTGGTGTGCGGCGTCGATATCAAGTGGAAGCGTCGCTACGGCCAGCCGCAAGTGGTGACGTTCGACCGGTTCTGTAAGGTCCTGCAGGGTCACCTAAACCAGCGCCAGATAGATGGCCTGGACCATCGCGACTCGTTTGCCCGCCTGCTGCTGTCGGCAATGCTCGGCAGTCAGAGCGATGCGCGGTCCCACGCTGCCGACCTTCTGGGCCAACAGCGCCCGATTGAGGCAGTCGAGAAGATCGCTGTAGCGCTGCTGAGGCCGTATGCCGAAGACGCCGTAGCAGCAGAACGGGAAGAGCGCGAAGACGACGTGGATGACGACCTATGAGCCCACACATCCTGATCGACGAAGCGCTTGATGCTCTGGCGCACCCCGCAAGCGAGCCAGGCGCCCAGGTCGTCGTCCAGCGAATGATTACGAGCATGCTCACCGGCGGCGTGATCACCATCGAAGAATTCAACCACTACTGCCAGCGCCTGCTGAAAATCACCAGGCACCGCAAGGAGGCTGCATGACCACGCCAATAGTGAAATCGCTGATCGACGAGCAAATCGAAGAGCTGCCTGCCGACCGCATGATCCTGGCCTTCACCCACACCAAGTGGCTGGGCGCCCTTTCGCTGGCACATGACGCTGGCATCCCAAATGTTCACGCATGGAGCGGCCGCGCCTGCTTGTGCGGTGAGTGGACAGTCGCTTATGAGGTGAAGGCATGAAGATTGATCTGACCAAAAAACCGGACGGTGCCACTCACATCAACCCGCACTCGGGACTGTGGGTGAAGTGCTTCGGCGGCAACTCTGGTAGCTACCAATTCTTCAAGAACGACGAGTGGGAAATGGGCTTCGGGTGCATGAGCAACTCCTACCTTGAGATAGCCCAGCCGGAACCCTGGACAGGCGAAGGCCTGCCGCCTGTTGGGACGGTATGCGAGTTTGCCGGGTTCAATCCCGAGGAAACCATGCCAACAGACCCGCGTGTTGGCGATCAAGTGACGGTGATAGCGCACTTCATGAGTGGATCTTTCGAGGTAGCTGCATTCACCTTTTATGCGCCTCCTGAGTTCGAATATTTGCAAGTCGCTCAAGGCGCATACGGTTGCTTCCGCCCCATCCGCACGCCAGAACAGATCGCCGAAGAGGCTCGCCTCGCAGAGCTAAACCTAATGATCGGCGCGATCAAGGATCACCCAGGTGGACGGCACGGCGTTGATCATCTGACTCAGCTCAAGATTCATGAAGAGGCCTGCATCAATCTGTACGACGCTGGCTGGCGTAAGCAGCTGTAGCCATGACCACCCACCAGCGCACCCGGCGCATGCTGATTTGGCGCGGCTCCTTCTGCGCCCTATCCCTCTTCACCTTCCTGATGTTGCTCAGCGCTCTCGCTGATCGAATCACTCAATAACCAACACCTTCAAGCGCTGCGAGCATCGCGGCAGGGAGTCACCGTGTCCGCACAACAGCAAGTCATCACCATCGACGACATCAGCGCCGACAACGCGCCGGCTATTTACGTAGCTGGCGGCCTGGG
Organism: Pseudomonas sp. MWU13-2517; assembly: GCF_023242545.1. NCBI lineage: Bacteria > Pseudomonadati > Pseudomonadota > Gammaproteobacteria > Pseudomonadales > Pseudomonadaceae > Pseudomonas > Pseudomonas sp. MWU13-2517. The sequence continues at coordinate 3,634 of NZ_JALMFA010000009.1, forward strand.
CCAGTTCTTCGAGGCGGTGAAGGCCGAAGTCACAGGCGAGGTGCCCGATCTGACTACTGTGAAAGGTCGCGCTCGCATTGCATCCCTGGCCGCAACCGTCAGCAAATCCAAAAAGGCAGTCGAAACACCTGGCCGCGATTACCTGAAGCGCCTGAAGGAAATGCCCAAGGTGGTCGAGGCTGAACTTCGCGAGTTCGTCGACGCTATGGATGCTCTGCGCGACGAGACGCGCAAGCCTCTGACTGACTGGGAAGCGGCTGTGGCTGCCAAGAAGCGCGAGATCGAAGCATGGGTTGGTGAGCTGCGCCTTGACCCGCTGACTATCAGCACTGCCGACTCCGAATACCTGAAAATCAGCATCGGCGCCTTTGAAGGCATCGTGATTGATGGCGAGTGGCTTGGCGATTACGAGGCCGAGGCGCTGCGTTTGAAGGCGGACACCTTAGAAGCGCTGCGTGCCGCCCTAGTGAAGCGCGAACAATACGAGGCTGAGCAGGCCGAACTGGTCCGGTTGCGTGCCGAGGCGGAAGCTCAGGCCCAGCGGGACCGTGATGCAGAGATTGCAAGGGTTGCCGCAGAACAAGCCAGAATCCAAGCCGAGCAGCAGGCCAAAGCCGAGCGAGAAGCTGCCGCGCGACGTGAACAGGAATTACTGGACCAGGCCGCCGCCACTCAGCGCGCCGCCGCACAGGCTGCACTGGATGCCGAGGCCGCCGCCGAACGCCAGCGCCTGCAACTGGAGCTGCAAGCCGAACAGTCCCGCGCAGCAGCGGCACAGGCTGAAGCCAATCGCATCGCCGCCGAGCAGCACGCTGAGCAAGAACGCATTGCTGCGGTGCGACGGGCTGAAGAGGCTGCCGAATTAGCTCGTCAAGATGAGCGCCGTCGAGCTGATGCGGCCGCCGCCGAAATTGTCCGTCAGCAAGAGATGCGCGAACGCGACGAGGCGCATCGCCGCGCCATTAATCGCACTGCCCTGGAAGCCTTCATCGCAGGCGGCATGCCAGAGGAATGCGCCAAGCAGGCAGTCAAATTGATTGCCCAGCGCAAGATCCCAGCTATCACCATTTCCTATTGAGGTCGCCATGACTAACTCAGCCCTGGCCGAGCGCACCGAAACTCGGCAGGTCGCCAGCCCGGCGGCCACCAACGAATCAACCGCGATGCTGACAATGATCCAGCGGGCCGCGACCGACCCGGCGTTCGATGCAGACAAAATGCAGAAGATGATGGAGATGTACGAGCGCCACACGGATCGCACGGCAGCAGCAGCCTTTAACGCCGCGATGGTTCGGGCTCAAGCGGAAATCGGTCCCGTATTTCGTGACAAGTTCAACGCCCAAACGAGTAGCGCCTATGCGGCTCTTGAGTCGATTGATCGCAAGATTTCACCGGTCTACACGCTCCACGGATTTTCGCTGTCGTTTGGCACTGGCGATAGCCCACTGGTCGGTCACATCCGCACTGTCTGCGACTGCATGCATGAGGCTGGGCACACAAAGACCTATCACGTCGATCTTCCTATCGACTCTGCGGGCATCAAAGGTAGCGTGAACAAGACCGGGGTTCATGCAGCAGGATCTACCTTCAGTTACGCCCGTCGCTACCTGACAATGATGATTTTCAATGTTGTGCTGACGAACGAGGATAACGACGGAAACGGCGAAGAGGTCCAGCCCCACAGCCTTGGTGAGCTGATGAATGAGTGGATTCCGAAGGCCTACGCCGCCGACTCCAAAGAATCACTCACGGCAATTTGGCAAGAGGGCGTAAAGGCCTCTAAGGACCTGAAAGCCACCGACAATAAGACCGCGACTGACCTCTACGAAGCATTGAAAGTAGCGGTAACCACTCGCGGCATGCAGCTCAGCGCAGCGCCGCAAGAAGGAGTAAGCCAATGATCATAGTCAACTGCACACAAGGCTCCGCTGAATGGCTACAGGCCCGCGCCGGGGTCATCACCGCAAGCATGTTCAGCACCGCCCGCTCCAAGGTTAACGGACTGACAGCACAACAGAAGATCTACGTCGACGCCATGCTGGCCGGGCACAGCGAAAGCAAATCCCGCGACCTGGCCGGCTACAAGGCTGGGCCAAAAGCAGAGGTCGTTCAGCGCGCTCTAGATGGGGAGAAAGTCGGCGAGCCATCTAACGCCGCGCTTACCTACGCCTTTGAGCTGGCGGTTGAGCGGATCGGCGGTGCGCCGCTGGATGGCGGGTTCGAAACTTGGCAGATGCGCCGAGGGCATGAACTGGAGCCGGAAGCCCGCATGGAACACGAAATTCAGACGGGCTTGATCGTCACACAGGTCGGACTGGTGAAGACTGACGATGGCGTCTTCGGCGCCAGCGCGGACGGATTCATCGGCGAGGACGGCGGTGCTGAGTACAAGTGCTTCCTAGCCCCTGACAAGCTTCGCGCCTTCCACATCGACAACGATGCCAGCGAGGTCATCGACCAGGTGCAGGGTTGTATGTGGATCGCCGACAAAAAGTGGTGGCACATCGGAATGTACTGCCCACTACTGAAGCCGGTAGGCCGCCAGCTCTGGTGGAAAGAGTTCAAGCGCGACGACGACTACATCGAAAGCCTTGAGGAAGACCTGTGGGAATTCAAGCTGCTGGTTGACGGGTACGAGGCGGCGCTCAGGAGTAAAGCAGCATGATCAGCCCAGAACTCAGCACTATCCGCCAGAAGGATGTCGACCGCGACTGGATCGCCCGCGCCATGGCCGAATTTGAAGGCCGTGACGCCCTCGAAACACTGCCGATGCAAGTTCGCGATGCTGACTTCGGCACGATGTTCAACGGCAAAGCCCGAGACGGCACGCGGGCCGAGCCAAACCAATCGCTGGAATCCAAGGTAGCGGCAGCGGCATCAGCGATGACCATCACCGAAGCCATGAAGACGTTTCACCTCAGTGAACGTGATCTGAAGCGCATGGCGACCCGCATGGGTTTCAAGTTCAAGCGTGGCTACACCACCAACCAGAACCACAAGGCTACCGACGGCCCGATGGTTGAACGAATCACGGCGCTGCGAGACGTAGGCCTGAACCGGTCCCAGGTGATGAAGCAGACCGGCATGAGCTACGATAAATTCCACCGCCTGCTTAAGGACTACAACATCGTTTTCCCGGCACTGCCGTTCAACTTGCGGAACGGAAAGAAGAAGTCTTGAAGCAATCCATAGCCCGCACCCAGCAACGCAAACGTCAAACCTGGCTCGCACTGCCGGCCAGCGGAATAGAAGAGGTAGGCCATGGCAGCCGAACAGAAGGAACGCACAGCCAGGCTTGCCGAGAAGCGGCAGGAACTGGGCGAGCAGGAATTGCGGCACACGGTCCCGTACGGCACCCGGCAGATGCTCGACGAGCTGATGTGCTGGCATGAGATCGAGGAAATCAGCGAGGCGGTGCAACTGCTGGTGCTGAATGGCCGGGCCGAGGATCTGCCGTCGGCACCGCCGAAGCTCAAAGGGCCGTCCGATATCATCCGTCACTACTTCCGACAGGGAATGCGTGACCGGCTGGCGGCACTCACCGCAGAACTGGGCGAAACGAAAGACCGGGCGACCATCTGGCGACTGATCGCACATGCCCACTCGCTGGGCGCTGAGAACTCGGTACCACTCTTCGAAATTAAGCGCCACAATTATGAAATACCAGAAACCGTGGCGCGCAAATTATGGAAAGCAGGCCTTGCAGAATCGCTTCAAATTATCGCCGCCGACGACGGCGAAAGTTGAATGGACACCCATGCATCTAATTAGCTAAGAAATTCAATAAGCTGACTGCCCAGTTTCGTAGTGCGCTTCTCGAGAAGACCATTAAGACTGTTGGTCATATCAAGCCCACCTTGCTGGATCAGCCCTCGCTGAACAAGGTCCATCCAAATCGGCTCATAAAGTTCTCGCCGATTTTGTAAACTTGGTATCGCGACCTCAAGAACCCTTATCAAGCTGCCCATGCTGAAGTTAGGCGGGATTATATCCTTGCTTTTAAACCACCGCGCCGGAAAATCAAAAAACTGAAGCAGCCTGATATGTGTCACCGTACACACATCTACAAAATTTAGAAATAATTGTCGACAGTCATCATCTGGGCAATTAGGCAGTGCGGAATTCTTTACTGCATTTCGTAATGCTTCAAGCTTTTCTAACTCGTGATTTCTTAGCGATATATTGCATGCCTGCGCAACGGTGCTAATAAAAGACTCATTCTCCTGAAGATCTTTTTCAGTTAGAACTCCATTCTCCAATATCTCATTCAGTTCATCTGAAACTTGGATCATCCACTCAGTTCGCCGCTTTGAAAGTGGACCTTCAAACATCGAGTTAAAAAATTCGACCATAGCCCCCCCGGCAATGGGGACTGTTCCAAGTGCAATCCGTATTACGCGATTTACTTTCTCGCCTGCCGGTTCATCCAATGGATCAACAAGCCCTACGTCGATTTTGCTCATACTTTCTCCTTGATCCGGCTCCATGCCGGTCACCCGTGATAACTCAACTAAAACCTAATAGCCACCACCGGCCACGGAGCGGGATTTCTGATGGCAGTCTATGTTCGCTCGTGACGGTAATCGACCCAATATTTCCAAACACGCTGTGATACATCACCAAGCTCGTGCAAGCCGCCGAGTTTATCCGTATACACCCAAGATGGAATTTGATTATGCCCCGGATCGTCATAGGGCATGTTCCGGTCGCGAATATCGTAGGTCTGTAGCCGCTTCGCTGGATGCTTGACGTCATTGACAAGCAATCTGCAAATATCGAGCGCAGTACCCGCATCACAATCAACGCCTTTAACCATTTCGATCAGATCTACAGGATTTTTTACCCCACGCTGTTTTGCAGTTTTGTCGGTCATGTGATTCAGAAAGAATAGCGCAGTGATTAACCGGCGATAGATCAAGGAAAAACGATCTCTATCGACCGGCACGTCACGTTGGTATTCCTTCCAAAACTCTAGAAAGGCGGGCGCAGCGAGCTCTCTAAAGTAACCTCGAACGTCATTTAAACCGACTTCACCCACGCGACACTCCTTTTTCCGGCCCCATGCCGGGCCGTCCACAAATACCCCCATATCAACGAATCACGCCAGCCGGCGAGGCAGGCGCACGCTTGGAGATAACCCATGAGCACCTTTGCAGTGTTTGGAATGACCCTCGATGTCGCCAAGACAGAGGCCCGCAAGAAGACGGCTGGCACCCGGAAGAACCCGAAGGCTCCTGGCGGCGTCGAGCCGATCCCAGAAGCCGAATGGCTGGAACTGGTCGCAAAGCGCACCGAGAAGATCATGGGGGGGGGCGGCGGTCCGCCAGCTCTCGCCACTCTTCGACGCGCCGCAGTACGCCGAGCAGTTCATTGAGCTGGCCCGCAAGACGCTGAGGTGCCGCGACATGCATATCCGGGCGAAGGCCGTGCTGGTGGACGCCAAGGGCAAGCCAATCATTAACCCAAAGACGAAGGTGCCAAAGGTGGGGTTTGCGGGCTGGCCAATCAAGTCAGAAGGCCAGGCCGCCTGAAGCTGCCTTGCATAGGGCTCTGTTTGTTTATTCACTCCTTACGAATTTAAATGAATTTTAGTTAGACCCACGCGCTGTAAGGTTCAAGCGGTCTTAACTCTAGCCGAGCCCTATTAACTTGCCTCTCGGCAAACGCCGACGCCTCGAACTTGGTTTTCCCGACTTTAAGTGCAATCCTCTCCGCAGCATTATAAAACTGGCGCTCCACGGGTGTTAGATCTTTCATAACTCACTCCAATTTAGTTTTTCAACAGCGCAACAATAAACAAAAATACAACTTAGGTGTTTGTAAAAACCATTTTTATCGATTGTATTTTTCAATGAACCGAAGTTTGACATGCATTCATCCGGTATAACTTCCGACACAATATTTGATTTTTTCCAAACTTAACTTCGGAGTCCTACATGCCCGTCACTTATGGAAGCGTGTGCAGCGGCATCGAAGCTGCGACACAAGCCTGGCAACCGCTGGGCATGCGCGCCGCCTGGTTCGCCGAGATTGAGCCGTTCCCCTCGGCGGTTCTGGCCCACCACTACCCCGACGTGCCGAATCACGGCGACATGACCAAGCTGGCCGCAATGGTGCTGGCCGGCAAGATCCCGGCGCCGGGTGTTCTGGTCGGCGGCACGCCGTGCCAGGCCTTCTCGGTCGCCGGTATGCGCGAAGGACTCACCGACCCGCGCGGCGCCCTCACCATCAAATACGTGGAGCTTGCAGATGCAGTTGACTATGTTCGCGCCGGCCAGCGAAAGCCCGCCAGCGTTATCGTCTGGGAGAACGTCCCCGGCGTCCTCAGCGACAAAGGGAACGCCTTCGGATGCTTTCTTGGCGCGCTTGCTGGGGAAGACTGCGAGCTGCAGCCTCCAGGGAAAAAATGGCAGGACGCTGGTTGTGTGTATGGACCCAAAAGAACAATCGCGTGGCGGGTCCTGGACGCCCAATATTTCGGCCTGGCCCAACGACGCCGTCGTGTGTTCGTTGTCGCAAGTGCTAGAGACGGGTTCGATCCCAGCGAGGTACTTTTTGAGCGCGAAGGCGTGCGCCGGGATACTGCGCCGCGCCGAGGCCAGGGGCAGGACGTTACCGGAACAGCTCCTTTCGGCCCTGCGCTCCAGTGCGGAGAAGGATGCGAGTACGTCTTCCCCGAGCAGTTAGGCGCTTACGGCTGCCCGAACTGCGAAGGTGACTTCGGGCCAGCAGTATCGATGTTCGGCGGCATCCCGGCATTCGGCTCTGGGCGTATGTCCGGTTCTATCGAGAAGGCGGGTACCCTCACTCACCATGAAGGCCGCAACGATCTGGACAGCGAAACATTCTTTGTTCAGGACAGGCCGGTTTCTGCACTGACCGCCACCGGCGTAGGCGCATGCGGTGCTGACGACAACCAGGCCCAGGCCGGGCACTTGATAGCAGGTACACTCAACGCCAACGGCAAGGCGGCTGGCAGCGCGACTAATCAGGACGCCGAGTCGGGTCTGCTTGTGGTGCATGGCACGCAAGACCCCGGGGTCAGCAACAAACTTGCTTTCGCCCTGGGCAGGAACAATGGACAGGAGAACGCTGTGTTGGCTTTCTCCTGCAAGGATCACGGTGCTGACGTTGGGGCTATCGCTCCCACGCTGCGCGCCATGAACCACTCAGGAAGCCACGCCAACGCTGGTGGACAGGTGGCTGTGTGCATCACCGGCGACATCACCCATACGCTGAAGGCCGAAGGATTTGATGGCAGCGAGGATGGCACAGGCCGTGGCCATCCAATCGTTCCCGCTTACTCCACCAAGCTGCATCACACAGCCGCTCTCGGCGCGGGCAAGTGGTACGAGGAATACACAGCCTCTCTGGACGCCTGCAGCCCGCCTCCCGCGCTGCTTGCACCAAGCCAGGTTCGCCGCCTGACACCGCGAGAGTGCGAACGCCTCCAGGGCTTCCCCGACGACTACACGCGCATCCCGTGGCGTGGCAGGGTGTTGGGCCTCTGCCCGGACGGACCCCGCTACAAGGCGATCGGCAACAGCAAGGCCGTCACCGTGGTTCGATGGATCGGCCAGCGGCTATTGCGTCAATTGGCGAGCTGATCAGCAAGCGCCAGGCGGTATGCCGTCTTTGTTGAAGTCCTTCAAACGCTCCTGCTCTTCCTCAGTGGAATGCATCGGGATTTCTTGCTCTGGCTCTTTCTTCTTTTCTTCACTCATCGCTATGTCCTCTGGGTGGTTGCTATTTCGGCACCTGTTGGAATCAGCAGTTCAAATCAATCCACTCCAGCGCCCGGGCATGGCCCGGCAAGGACTCCCCGTGAAACGGATTTACCTGAGCGGCCCCATGACCGGCCTGCCCGGCCTCAACTTCGCCGCCTTCCACGCAATGACCACCAACCTGCGCGCCAGCGGCCACACCGTCACCAACCCCGCCGAGATCAACCCCGACGGCGGAACCTGGAACGACTGCATGCGCCGCGATATTGCCACCCTGATGGACTGCGACACCGTGGCCACCCTGCCCGGCTGGGAGCATTCAAAGGGCGCCCGCCTGGAAGTCCTGATCGCCGAACGCCTCGGCATGACGGTTGTGAAAGCCCATGATCTGTTAACGAGGGAGGCTGCTGTTCGCACAGAGCGTCAAGCGCTTCAGACGCTCCTGCGGAAAAACGCTGGACGCTGATCATGGGACGGTGAGGATGAATGGATAAGATTCAGCCAGCGCTTTACTCGCCTAAACGGCTCGACTAGCAAGAAACTGAGATTTCAGTCGAACGCTGATTTGTCATATCTGTTAAGACAAAGCCATCACTAGCGCCCGCCTCGAGAATATCCAGAACGTATTCTCGAAACTCCCAAAGCAGCTGGAAATCGCTTAACCCTCGCTCAGCTGCTTGGAGAGTACAGAACAGCTCTGCAAAATGGGAGTTACGGCACAAACGCCTATTGCCGTAAAGGTCTGTGGGCTCACTAAAAAACGTCTCGCCGCTTGGACTGATGAGCCGAAGAATAAATTTCATATACCCACCCCTTTTTAAGTATAAGTGGCAACCAGCGAGATATTTCTAACTCAGATAATGACAATTTGCCACCACTCACCAACTGGAATCCGATAAGAGGTATGGGAGCCCAACTACGTGCCTCCGGATACTTAAATTAGCCCCCAAAACATATAAAGAGTACATCCGTACTCTACCCGCAAAACCTGTAACCCCTCCCCCTTCAAATTCAGCAGCTAAATGTCCCCTAGCGATGAAATCAGCCTTGATCACATGGATTAGCGTCTGACGAATTGAGAAATGAGTTCCACGCCTCAAACGCGTGGTGATGGCGAAGCGTAGCAGCGTCCCAATCAACGCCGACCACTTCCTTCGCGGAAACCATCATCATAATTTTGCTGGTGGCTGCGTCGAGTTCGATTAAGAGCTGGTGAGATTTGAACCTGAAGTCATCTAATCCGCACATACATTCGCCTTGCGACAGGTCTAGCCGGAAATTCCGTGTTGTACCCGTCTAACTGACGACAGAGCGTTGATGCCAAACGTTCCATAGCGTAGACGAGCTACCGTTTCGCTTGATTTGAGCCCGCTCGGGGAAGTTTCTCAGGCTTCGAGGTGGTAATCGACCGTGTAGCGCGCGGGGCTTTTAGCCTCGCCAAATCAAGGCCCCTCGCCAGAGCCTCCGTCATGGTTTCACCAGGCAATGATTCAGGTACCTCCTCAAAAAGCATCTTCTCATCCGCCCTGTAAACGCCTATGAACAACTCCGTCCGTCCAAGAAGCGACATACGGACTTGGACATTTAACATGGTGCCATCGGCCTGCCGCTCGTCCACGGATCGAGTGTGAAGCGAGGGGTCCGCCCAATCCCAGAAAACCTTGCCTCTTCGTCTCATCTGCATCTCCCTGATATTTAGGCGGCGATTATGCGACTTGTACGAATCTGAACGAAATACCACTCAGAAAATATTTATTCACCCCTCACCTCTAAAGTCAGCCGCTATAGCGGCAAGGACAGGTATCACCCAATGGAAACTACAGACGCTGTAGAGATTGCTTTCGTCAATGGCGCGGCGGCAGCTTGCGGCTGCAAGTCTAGGTTCAGCAGTGGCGGCGGCGAGTATTCGGACGTGCACTTAGTAACTCTGTGCGGAGAGCACAGCGGGAACAAGCCTTTCGGGCCGGTCGAGGTTAAGCGCGATGCGGATGGTTGGTGGTATCACCCAAACATCCCGAGCTTTGGCGAAGGCGAAGACCCGGCGCCCTACATTGCCTGGGTCAAGGAACAGGGACTGGAACTGAAAGGCTGGCACTCTGGTGACGAACTCGAGGATCTTCCTGAAGAGGATGCTGCGTGCACCGCCTGGAATCCCGAATCGCCAGGCCCTGAGTGGTTCCTGATGGGGATCTTCGATACGGATGACGGCCCCTATGTTCAGTGGGCGCGCCGGGAGGTTGCGCCATGAGCCGAAGCGGATATAGCGATGATTGTGGCGGATGGGATTTGATCTGCTGGAGGGGTGCCGTGAATTCGGCGTTGAAGGGAAAGCGCGGTCAGGCTTTCCTGATCGAATTGCGCGATGCGCTGGACGCTATGCCTGAGAAACGCCTGGTGGCAGACACCCTCGAAGCCGATGGCCAGTTCTGCACCCTGGGCGTTCTCGGGGCAAAGCGCGGCATCGACATGGGAACCATAGATGCGCATTGCCGCGAGAAAGTGTCGGAAGCATTCGGGATAGCGCCAGCCATGGCAGCAGAAGTCGTGTTCGAGAACGACGAGTGTGGATGGAACGAAACCCCAGAGCAGCGCTGGCAGCGGATGCGCAAATGGGTAGACGGTCATATCAAGGAGGTGACGCCATGATCGCCGCCCTCTGGTTCGCCTACGTCTTCATCTACAAGGGGCCAAGGCCATGAGCCTGCCGTACGAGAACGCCACCAGCGGCGACAAGGCATTCGCCGAAATCCAGAAGATCCTGGGCCGCTTCGGCTGCGACAACTACGGGATCATGCACAAAGCCAAGGAGCAGATCACCCTGGTGCAGTTCGAACACCGCGGCCGTACGGTGCAGTTACCCGGGCACTGGGGCGGCTATGCCAGCGCCTGGCTTCGCGAGCATCCACACAGCAGTCGCATGCGCTCGACACCCGACGAACACCGGCAGAAGGCAGCAGACATTGCACAGATCGCCGTCTGCTCAATGCTGCGCGACTGGGTGAAGGCCCAGGTCACTGCGGTCGAGTGCCAGCTCATGACGTTCGAAGAGGTATTCATGCCTCACATGCTGCTGCCCGACGGGCGCCGCATGGTTGAAGCCGCGCAGAAAATGTTGCCGCCCGCGCAATAACCCCAATCCCCCTACATGCCTGCCGGTGAGCGGCGGGCAAGGTGCTCACCCAGAAGAATCAGCCTCGCCATCCGTGGGCTGGTAAAGAGCCTATCTTCTGGGTGAGCGCGCCAAACATACATCCGAATAACAATCATTATCAAATATTTCCGATAACCGCCCAGCGCGGAAAGGACACCCCATGTTCGCTATGAAACTCACCCTGATACTGCTGGGCGCTTTGCTGTACCTGTTCGGAACCGGCTGCTGGTTTTTCTGGACTGGTCCTTACCTGCTCGATACAGGCACCACTGAGGCATTGCTGTACGCCTTTGGCGGGACCTGCACCTGGCTACTGACAACCTTTGGTGTTGCCGTACAAATTATCAAAACAGCGCGGCCCACGGCGGGCGGGAGGTAGTTATGGCAGAAGCCGATGAAAAATCAGATGCATTTCAGCTCGACAAAGTGCCGGAAGTTCGCATGGCCGAAATCATCGGCACCACCAAGCGGGCGCTGGAAGGCAAGCGCGACCGAGGCGTAATACCTGAGGGCGTCTGGAACAAGATAGATGGCCGAATTTTTTATAGCTTGAGGAGATATGAAGCATGGCTAGAAAGCCAATGGGCCTGCCCACAGGAGTTGAATTCGTTGGTCAGTCCGTTCGTATTCGGTTCACTTGGAGAGGCGAGCGGCGCTGCGAAACTCTCGCATACCCACAAACCCCAAAAGGGATTAAAGCGGCAGCCGATCTACGCGATCAAGTAATAAGCCTGGCCAAGCATGGGGTTCTGAATGATCAGCGGTACGCCGAGATGTTCCCGAACTCCAGTTACACGCCTGTTTCACTGGTGATGACGTTCGGTGAGTATGCACAGGCTTGGATCAACAGCTTGGAGATCGTGCCAGGCACCCGCAGAAACTATCGCTCAACGATCAACACTTACTGGATGCCTTGGCTTGGCCAGCTCCCAATCACTTCAATCACTACGATGGTGCTGCGCAGAGTCATCAGCGAAACAGCCTGGGAATCGCAGTCGGTTAAGCGCGAGTCGATAGCACGGGTCACATCGCTGTTGAAAGCGGCCATGCAAGATGAGCTGATTGAACGTAACCCTGCTGCACCGATCAAGCTACCCAAGAAGGCAAAAAAACAGGTTGATCCTTTTTCCGGAGATGAAGCGGCCGCAATCATTGAATGGATGTACGCAAATTTTAAAAAGCCAGGTGTGCGGATATTTGCTGCTTACTTTGAATTTGCTTTCTTCAGTGGGATGAGGACAGGAGAGATAGCGGCATTGCGCTGGGATGAGATCGACATGGATGCGCGAACAGCACACGTTTGCCGGATCGTTGTAGATGGGGAAGTAGAGGAGCGCACCAAAACTAAGTACGCGCGGACAGTGATGCTCAATAGCCGAGCGCTGAATGCCTTGCGGCAGGCCAGGCAGATCGCGGATGATCGCTTGCTACAGAGGCGTAGGATTAAAACGGCATCGCCGTTTGTGTTTCCACCATCGGGTGGCTCTGAATTCATCTGCCGACCGTCTCAGACCGGCGACCAATTCAGCAAGGCATTGACGGCGCTTGATCTGCGGCATCGGCCGCAGTACAACTGCAGACACACGTATGCCACCATGTGCATCATGGCGGGCGTAAATCCTGCGTTTATCGCCGACCAGCTTGGACACAGCATCCAAGTGTTGCTGACGACTTATGCAAAATGGATGTCGTCTACCACTGACTGGTCAGAAGTAGGGAAGCTCGAAAAATCAATGATCGGTACAAAATCGGTACAAGCGTAACCAATCATCGGGTTACAGCCTTTATTTAAAGGCTCTCTATCACTTTCTGATCCATACTCCTAAAATGTAACGGCATTTGTCATAAAACCCGTATCCAAACGGTATTTCCTTACTTTTTAGCGAGTTCACCCGCGTGAAAATTCGTCTCTCTATTGTCAGCCTATTTTTTGCATTTACAGGCACCTTCGCACACGCAGCCGAAACCACCCTGGCTCCGCGTGATACGTCCAAACTTCAGATCGCTTCCGGCAGCGCCATGCTCGTCGACCTGCAGACCAATAAAGTCATTTATTCCAGCAATCCCGACGTGGTGGTGCCTATCGCCTCGGTGAGCAAATTGATGACCGGCCTGGTGGTGCTGGAAGCCAAGCAGAACATGGATGAATACATCGATATCAACATCAAGGACACGCCGGAGATGAAAGGCGTGTTTTCCCGGGTGAAAATCGGCAGCGAAATGCCGCGCAAAGAGATGCTGCTGATCGCCCTGATGTCCTCGGAAAACCGCGCCGCCGCCAGCCTGGCTCACCACTACCCGGGCGGCTATCCGGCCTTTATCGCGGCGATGAACGCCAAGGCCAAGGCGCTGGGCATGACCAGCACCCACTACGTCGAACCCACCGGCCTGTCGATTCACAACGTATCCACGGCCCGTGACCTGAGCAAGCTGCTGGCCTATGCGCGCAAATTTCCGATGCTCAGCCAGCTGAGTACCACCAAAGAAAAGACAGTGTCGTTCCGCAAACCCAACTACACCCTGGGTTTCTCCAACACCGACCATCTGATCAACCGCGCCAACTGGGATATCAAGCTGACCAAGACCGGTTTCACCAACCAGGCCGGCCATTGCCTGGTGCTGGTGACGAGCATGGGTAACCGCCCGGTTTCATTGGTGATCCTGGACGCCTTCGGCAAATTCACGCACTTCGCCGACGCCGGTCGTATTCGCAATTGGGTCGAGACCGGCAAGAGTGGTTCGGTGCCGGACGTCGCGTTGCGCTACAAGGCTGACAAAAATCTGAAAAACCGCCCGAATGCCGCAGAAGTGCGTCGCTAAGCGGCAGATCGATAAAAACGGCGCCTTGGGCTAAGGCCAGTCAGTTAAGGCTTTTTGTAGGAGCGGGCTTGCTCGCAAAAAACTCACAGGCGCCGTGTTAATTCAGGCAACACGCGTTATCGTTGACGGTTTTCGCGAGCAAGCTCGCTCCTACAGACGGCACTTTCGCTTAACTGACTGGCATTACGCCCTGGGCGCCGTTTTTCATTTGCGTTGCGCCAACACCTTGAGCGCCTGCGCCGCCGCCTGCTCCTGGCCGGCCTGGGCCGTGGCGTTGGCCGACTCGCGCCAGCGTTGTGCATCCACATTGGCGGGCAGCTGGCTTGGACGCTGGGTCAATATGGCCCAGTGACCGGCGCTTTTCCACGCGGATTCAAAGTCACTGAAGCTCATCTGCATCCGCCGCTCCATGCCGGAGCGCAGCAGCACGGTGCTCTTTTGTTGATTGAACCCCACCACCACGACATACCGGGTCCCGGACCAGAAACTCGGGTTGAGCCGCGCCATCACCGGGTACCCCGCCGCCACTTGCGCCAGCACCGCCGTCAGTTGGCTCTCCAGCGGGTACACCATCAGCCCGTACTCCCGCGCCAGCACCTGCATGTTGCGCTCAAGGTCGGCCTCACCGCCCGGCAGGTGCAGCGGCTTATCCAACAGACCCGGTGTCATGACAATGCCTTGTTGCGACAGCATGCTGGCCAAGGCGCTGGGGCCACTCTGATAGGCCTCGCTGCGAAAGGTCGGTACGCCATTGAGTTCGACGCGTTCCGGCAGGCCCGGCAGTTTCGAGGGGTGCCCGGAACACGCCGCGAGCCCCAAGGCACAGGCCAGCAACAAGGTGGTTTTAACGTTCGAGCGTAACCGCAATTTTTTACTCTCTTGATCAACTGCCGGTGAGGCCCCAGATCATAGCCCAATCGCGTTCAGGTAGGAGAGCGGCGGCATTGATATAGCAAACAAGTTGGACGGACTCGACCATTGGTCAATAGCAGGCAACCGCCGGCTAGCTAGACTGTCCATTGAGAAGACTGTGTGTGTGCCCCGAACGGGGCGAAAGGAGGCCAAAATGAGCCTTGCAACTACGATTTTCCTGTTGATCTGCGGTTGGCTGGCCGTAGCCGGCGCCATGCTGTGGGGCGTGATGCGCGTGACGCGTCGCCATCATCACCCCCACGTCAAGCCCGCCAAGCCACCTGAAGCGGCGGCGGCACGGCACGCTTAGCCAGGCATGCAATTGAAGTCCTGGGTCGCGGCAACTTCCTTGCCGTGACCATCCTTGAGCACCGCGCGCACGGTAGTGCCCAGGCTCGACTCGACCAGGGTGTAATGCTCACCCGCCTTGAAGTGTTTGTACTCGACACGTCCCTGACAGTCCTGCTGGTTGTCGTCGCCCGCCTCCTCTTCAAATAAGGTCACATCCAGTCGATGATCGCCCGGGGTCACTTCAAAGAAACGCCCGTCATCCACGCGCTTGCCGTCGACGCGTTCGGCCATCAGGTCATTCGGGGCTTCTTCCTTCAAACCAATCCACGCTTCGCTCGGGTCCGCCTTGGGGATCGGGCCGGCACACGCCGACAGCAGCAATACAGCACCGAGGGCAGGAATCAACAACAGAGGTTTAAGTGACATGGCAGGGCTCCAAAGAACATCAGTAAAAAGACGAAGCGAAATGTGTCGCGTCCGATGGATGACAAGCTTGGAGAGCGGCCCTTTGTAGAACAAATGAATACACATGAAACGTTCTTCAGCGCTTAACTAAATGTTCCTTCATTTGGCTGAAAGGTGCGTGTTAGGTGGGTCGGGCAAGACTGCCGGGGTTTGCAATCCTGCTCCCTCGGAGGTTCACGCATGCTCGGGCTGGTAAAGACCGCACTGCAAAAGCCGTACACGTTTATCGTGTTGGCCATATTCATTTGCATCATCGGGCCGATGGCGGCCCTGCGAACCCCTACGGATGTGTTTCCCGATATCGGTATCCCCGTGGTCGCCGTGGTCTGGCAGTACAACGGCCTGTCACCGGACGCCATGGCCGGGCGGGTGATCTATACCTACGAACGCTCGCTGAGCACCACCGTCAACGACATCGAACATATCGAATCGCAATCGCTGCCCGGCATGGGCATCGTGAAGATCTTCTTCCAGCCCGGCGTGGATATCCGTACCGCCAACGCCCAGGTAACCGCGGTTTCACAAACCGTGCTCAAGCAGATGCCACCGGGTATCACCCCGCCACTGATCCTCAACTACAGCGCCTCCACGGTACCGATCCTGCAAATGGCGTTCTCCAGCCCCAGCCTGTCGGAAGCCAAGATCCGCGACCTGGTGCAGAACAACATTCGCCTGCCTTTAAGCGCCCTGCCCGGCCTGGCCATGCCCACGCCAATGGGTGGCAAGCAGCGGCAGATCACCCTCGACCTCGACCCTCAGGCACTGGCCGCCAAAGGCCTGTCGGCACAGGACGTGGGCAATGCCCTGGCGCTGCAAAACCAGATCATCCCGGTGGGCACCGCCAAGCTCGGTCCCAATGAATACACGATCCTGCTCAACAACAGCCCCAAGGCCATCGATGAACTCAACGACCTGCCGATCAAGACCGTCGACGGCGCGCTGATCACCATCGGCCAGGTAGCCCACGTGCGCGACGGCTCGCCGCCGCAGACCAACATCGTGCGGGTCGACGGCCACCGCGCCGTACTGATGCCGGCGCTGAAAAACGGCAGCATCTCCACCCTGTCGATCATCGATGGTATTCGCCAGATGCTGCCGCGCATCAACGAAACCCTGCCACCTTCACTGAAGACCTCGCTGCTCGGTGACGCCTCGGTGTTCGTCAAGCAATCGGTCGGCAGCGTGGCCCGGGAAGGCATCATTGCCGCACTACTGACCAGCGCGATGATCTTGCTGTTCCTCGGCAGCTGGCGTTCCACACTGATCATCGCCGCCTCGATCCCGTTGGCGGTGCTGTCAGCCATCGCGCTGCTGGCGGTCAGCGGGCAAACCCTCAACGTGATGACCCTCGGCGGGCTGGCGTTGGCGGTAGGGATCCTGGTGGACGACGCCACGGTGACCATCGAAAACATCAACTGGCACCTGGAACAAGGCAAGGCGGTGAAAACCGCAATCCTCGACGGCGCCGCGCAGATCGTCGGCCCGGCATTCGTCTCGCTGCTGTGTATCTGCATCGTGTTCGTGCCGATGTTCCTGCTGCACGGCATCGCCGGGTATCTGTTCCGGCCGATGGCCCTGGCGGTGATCTTCGCCATGGCCAGCTCGTTCATCCTCTCGCGGACGCTGGTGCCAACCCTGGCGATGTTCCTGCTCAAGCCGCATACACCGGAGCAAGGTGCGGGGCATCACCCGGAAGATGACTTCATCAATCACCACGAGGGCGAGCAACACAGCAAACCGCGCAATCGCGTGCTGCAATCGGTGCTGAATTTTCAGCAAGATTTCGAGCGTCACTTCTCGAACATCCGCGACACTTACCACGGCCTGCTGACCCTGGCGCTGGGCAATCGCAAGCGCTTTATCGTCGGCTTCCTGGCCTGCGTGATCGCCTCGTTCCTGCTGCTGCCAAGCCTGGGCCAGGACTTCTTCCCGGCCACCGACGCCGGTGCCCTGGCCCTGCACGTACGCTTGCCGCTGGGCACGCGTATTGAAGAAAGCGCGGCGGCGTTCGACCGGATTGAAGCGCGGATTCGTGAAGTGATCCCGGCGCAAGAACTGGACACCATCGTCGACAACATCGGTATTCCGTTGAGCGGCATCGACATGGCCTACAGCAGCAGCGGCACCATCGGCCCGCAGGATGGCGACATCCAGGTCACCTTGAAAGAAGACCATGCGCCCACCGCCGACTACGTGAAAAAACTGCGTGAAGCCTTGCCGGAAAGTTTTCCCGGCAGCCACTTCGCGTTTCTACCGGCCGACATCAGCAGCCAGATCCTCAACTTCGGCGCCCCGGCGCCACTGGATGTGAAAATCTCCGGGCGCAGCGATGAGGAAAACCGCGCCTACGCCGTGGAACTTGAACGTCGCCTTTCGCACATTCCGGGCATCGCCGACCTGCGTATCCAGCAGTCCACCGGCTACCCGTCGCTGCAAGTCAACGTCGACCGTATGCGTGCCAATGGCCTGGGCATTACCGAGAGGGACGTGACCAACAGCATGGTCGCCTCCCTCGCCGGCAGTTCGCAGACCGCGCCGACCTTCTGGCTGAACCCGGCCAACGGCGTGTCGTACTCCATCGTCGCGGCGACGCCGCAGTACCGCCTGGACAGCCTACCGTCACTGGAAGCGTTGCCGGTCACAGGTGCCGGCGGCCAGTCGCAGATCCTCGGCGGCATGGCGACCATCTCCCGCGTGCAAAGCCCGGCGGTGGTGACCCACTACAACATCCAGCCGACCCTGGACCTGTACGCCAACGTGCAAGGTCGTGACCTGGGTGGCGTGGCCCGCGATGTGCAAAAAGTGCTGGACGATACCGCCTCCATGCGCCCCAAAGGCGCGGTGATCAGCTTGCATGGGCAAATCGACGCGTTGCACGAGGCGTTCAGCGGTTTGAGCTTCGGCCTGCTCGGTGCGGTGGTGCTGATCTACTTGCTGATCGTGGTCAACTTCCAGTCATGGGTCGATCCGTTCGTGATCATCACCGCCTTGCCGGCAGCCTTGGCGGGCATCGTATGGATGCTGTTCCTCAGCGGCACCTCGCTGTCGGTACCGGCGCTCACCGGCGCCATCCTGTGCATGGGCGTGGCCACCGCCAACTCGATCCTGGTGGTGAGCTTCTGCCGTGAGCGCCTGGCCGAACACGGCGATGCATTAAAGGCTGCGCTGGAAGCCGGCTACACGCGCTTCCGCCCGGTGTGCATGACGGCCCTGGCGATGATCATCGGCATGTTGCCCCTGGCCATTTCCGAAGAGCAGAACGCCCCGCTCGGCCGGGCCGTGATCGGCGGCTTGATCCTCGCCACCACTGCCACTTTGTTGTTTGTTCCCGTGGTCTTCAGCCTGGTCCACGGTCGTCACCCTACTCGCGCTGCTGCTGGAGAAACGTCTCATGTCGTCTGATCACAAACCCTCGCGCAAGCGTCTGATGCTCATGGGTGTCGGCGGCTTGACGTTGGCCGCCCTGTTGGTCGCCAACGGCCTCCACGCCCGCACGATGCACGAACAATCGGTTACCGCCTGGACGGAAGCCGCGGCCATCCCGCAGGTGATGGTGTTCCAACCCAAACAGAACGCCACCGGCGACACCCTGCGCTTGCCCGCGCATCTGGAAGCCTGGAGCAAAGCGCCGATCCACGCCCGGGTCAGCGGTTACTTGAAGGATTGGAAAGTCGATATCGGCAGCCAGGTCAACGCCGGGCAAGTGCTCGCCGAAATCGACAGCCCGGACCTCGATCAGCAACTGGCGCAAGCCCACGCCCGACTGGTCCAGGAACAGGCCGATGCACGCCTGGCTGAAACCACCGCCACGCGTTGGCAAAACCTGCTGGCCAGCCACTCGGTGTCACGCCAGGAGGCCGATGAAAAAACCTCCAACGCCGCCGCCGCCAAAGCCAACGCCGCAGCCGCCGCTGCCGATTACGCACGCCTGTCGGCGCTGGAAAGCTACAAGACCCTCCGCGCGCCCTTCACCGGCACTATCACAGCGCGCAACACCGATATCGGCCAGTTGATCAAGGCCGATACCGACAGCGACCCGGAGCTGTTCGACATCGCCGACACTCATCAGCTGCGCCTCTATGTGCCGGTACCACAGAACTACGCAGCGGTGATCCACCCGGGCCTTGAAGCCGAACTGACCGTACCTGAGCACCCTGGCGAACACTTCAAGGCGCGCCTGATCGGCGATTCCACCGCCATCGACCGCCGCTCCGGCACCATGCTCGCCCAGTTCGTCGCCGACAACCCCAAGGGCGAGTTGCTGCCAGGTGACTACGCCGAAGCGACCCTGCCGATTCCGGCGGACACCCACGGCGTGAGCATCCCGGCCAGCGCGTTGATCTTCCGCGCCCAAGGCACCCAGGTCGCGGTGCTGGACGCGCAAAACCACGTGCACCTGCGAGACATCCACATCGGTCTCGACCTCGGCGAGCGCCTGATCATCGACCAGGGTTTGAAACCTGCCGACCGCGTAGTCGACAACCCGCCCGACGCATTGCGCGAGGGTGATCCGGTACAACTGGCCGACGCCTCCGGAGGTGCGCATGCGCCCAAGGCTTAAGCCCCTCGCGGCGTTGATGCTGCTGGTACTGCAAGGCTGCTCGATGGCGCCCACCTACAAGGTGCCCCCGGTGGACCTGCCGGCCGGCTACCGCGAACAGACCAGCGACGGCCCGTGGCACAGCGCGCAACCGTCCGATCATCTGGCACCCGAATGGTGGAAGCTTTACCACGACTCGCGCCTGAACGACCTGCAACAACAACTGCTCAAGGCCAACCCGGACCTGGCGGCGGCACTGGCG
This sequence comes from Pseudomonas sp. MWU13-2517, assembly GCF_023242545.1. Lineage (NCBI taxonomy): Bacteria > Pseudomonadati > Pseudomonadota > Gammaproteobacteria > Pseudomonadales > Pseudomonadaceae > Pseudomonas > Pseudomonas sp. MWU13-2517. Next base: position 23,799 of record NZ_JALMFA010000009.1, read on the forward strand.
CACTTCGACGCGTCCCAGGCCTACGCCAGCCAACTGCACGCGGGACTGTTCCCGCAGATCAGCGCCAGCGCACAACCCGTGCGTCAGCGCCAGTCGGATTCGCGGCCGCTGCGCGGTACTACCCAGCCATCGGTGTACAACAGCAACACCGCAGGGTTTTCCCTGAGCTACGACCTCGACCTGTGGGGCAAAATCCGTAATCAGGTCGCGGCCGGGGATGCCCAGGCGCAGGCGTCCGGGGACGATCTGGCGGTGGCACGCCTGAGCCTGCAACACCAATTGGCAACCTTGTATGTGCAGCTCAACGGGCTGGATGCGCAAAGCCGGATTCTCACCAGCTCGCTGGATGATTTCGGCCAGGCGTTGCAACTGACACGTAGCCGCTATGAAGGCCAGATTGCTTCGGAACTGGACCTGACGCGCGCACAAAACCAGCTGGCCGAAGCCAAGGCACAGCTGGATGAAGTGCGTGGGCAACGCAACCTGACCGAGCATGCCATTGGCGAGCTGGTCGGCGTGGCGGCCAGCGATTTTTCGTTGCCGCCGAGCCGGCAACTGATGGCCTTACCGGGCATTCCATCGCAGCTACCCAGCCAACTGCTGCAACGTCGACCGGACATTGCAGCGGCGGAACGCCGGGTGTTTGCGGCTAATGCAACTATTGGCGTGGCGAAGGCGGCGTGGTATCCGAATTTCAGCCTGACCGGATTGATCGGCGGGCAGACGCAAGGCGTCGGCAATCTGCTGTCGGCCGGCAACCGTTACTGGGCGCTTGGGCCGTTGGTGAATCTGCCGATCTTTGACGGCGGGCGTTTGAGCGCCAATGAACGCCAGGCCAAAGCTGAGTTTGAAGAGGCCTCGGCGCAGTACCGCAGCCATGTACTGAAAGCCGTGCGCGAGGTGGAGGATAACCTGGCGCAACTGAGGGATTTGCAGCAGGAAGCCCAGGATGAACAAGCGGCGGCGGATGCGGCGCAGCACACGCAGTCTCTGGCGATGAACAGCTATCAGGCCGGGGCCGTGAGTTATCTGGATGTGGTCACCGCGCAGACCGCTGCATTGCAGGCGCAACGGGCGTTGCAGGCCGTGCAGACACGGCAGTTGCAGGCGAGCGTGGGGTTGGTCACCGCCTTGGGCGGTGGGTGGCAACCGGGCGCCTGACAGGACGACCGATAGCGATGTTTCAGCTGAACCATCGCTATCGGGAGCAAGCCCCCACACGTTCCTTCACCCCATTTCAGGCAGCGAGTTTGCCGCTGGCGATGGCGGCTGAAGCAGCCACCATTGCACGCAACAACACCGCACACCCCGCTGCCAGATCATCCGGTGCGGCGTTCTCGATTTCGTTGTGGCTGATGCCGCCTTCACAGGGCACAAAGATCATCCCCGCCGGGCCGAGCTCGGCGACGAAAATCGCGTCGTGCCCTGCCCCGCTGACGATGTCCATGTTCGACAGGCCCAGCCCGTTCGCCGCGTCGCGCACAGCATTGACACAACCTTCGTCGAAATACAGTGGCGGGAAATCCGCCGTGGGCTCCATGTCGAAACTCAACCCATGCCTGGCACAGGTTTCATCGATCACGCTGCGCACTTGGGCAATCATCGAATCCAGCCGTGCCGGTTCCAGATGCCGGAAGTCCAGGGTCATACGCACTTCACCCGGGATGACGTTACGTGAGCCAGGATAGGCTTGAAGGCAACCCACCGTTCCACACGCATGGGGCTGGTGCCCCAACGCTGCCGCATTCACGGCTGCGACCACCGCCGCCGCGCCCACCAAGGCGTCCTTGCGCAGGTGCATCGGTGTCGGTCCCGCGTGGGCTTCAACGCCGCGCAGCTTCAGGTCGAACCACTTCTGCCCCAATGCCCCCAGCACCACGCCGATGGTTTTTTTCTGGTCCTCGAGAATCGGCCCCTGCTCGATATGCGCTTCGAAATAGGCGCCGACCTTATGGCCTGTCGCGGGACGTGAGCCCGCGTAGCCAATCGCATTCAACGCATCGCCCACGCTTACGCCATCGGCATCTATCTTGGCCAGGGTATCCGCCAGGCTGAATTTCTCGGCAAACACCCCCGAGCCCATCATGCACGGAGGAAAACGCGACCCCTCTTCGTTGGTCCACACCACCACTTCCAGTGGGGCCTCGGTTTCCACCTTCAGGTCATTGAGCGTGCGTAACACTTCCACCCCCGCCAGCACGCCGAAACAACCGTCGAACTTGCCGCCGGTGGGCTGGGTGTCGATATGGCTGCCGGTCATCACCGGTGGCAGGTTGGGGTTGCGCCCGGGGCGGCGCGCGAAGATATTGCCGATACCGTCGACGGTGACCGTGCAACCGGCCTCCTCGCACCACTGCACGAACAGGTCGCGGGCCTGGCGATCGAGGTCGGTAAGGGCCAGGCGGCACACGCCACCCTTGGGAGTGGCGCCGAGCCTGGCCAAGTCCATCAAGGACTGCCACAAGCGTTCACGGTTGATGTGCTGATGGGTGGATTGCAGAACGTCCAGGGCAGCGTTCATGGGGATCTCCTCAGGCTACATTTCTCAGGAATTGACGGCGACCGGACTGGCCCCGCGCTTGGCATTCAAGCCGTAGTACAACAAGCCGCCCAACGCCGAACCGGTAAACCAGCCATAGCTGTAGAACCAGTTGAAGGCGTCACTGCCCAGCGACAGCAAGGTCAGCACCACCGGCACGCCGAAGGCGATAAAACCGCTCCAGTTCCACGCCGGATAGACGTCGTCGCGGTACAGACCGGCGAGGTCCAATTGCTGCTTGCGGGTGATGAAATAGTCCACCACCATGATCCCGGCAATCGGTCCCAACAGGCTTGAATAGCCCAGCAACCAGTTGGAATACACAGTTTCAAGGCTCACATCCGAGACGATCAGCCCGAGTTTTTTCAGCAACTCGTGCCCCATCAATGTCAGCCCCACCAAGCCAGTCAGAATCACGGCGGTCGTGCGATTGATCAGCTTGGGCGCGATGTTCTGGAAGTCATTGGTGGGCGATACGATGTTCGCCGCCGTGTTGGTGGACAACGTCGCGATGATGATCAACGCCATGGCGACCGCCACCCACACCGGGCTCTGGATATGCCCGATCAAGCTCACCGGGTCGGAGACGCTGACGCCCACCAGTTTCACTGAGGCGGCGGTCATGATCACGCCGAGGGCAGCGAACAGGAACATGGTCAACGGCAAGCCGAAAATCTGGCCGAGAATCTGGTCTTTCTGGCTTTTGGCATAGCGGCTGAAATCGGGAATGTTCAGCGACAACGTGGCCCAGAAACCCACCATCGCGGTAAGGCCGGCCATGAAGTAGCCAATGAGGCTCGCCCCTTGCGGGCGCTTGGGTGGGATGGCCATGAGTTCGCTGAGCGACACATTCGGCATCGCCCACACCAGCAGGCCGATCCCCACCGCCACCAGCAACGGCGCCGACAGGGTTTCCAGGCGCTTGATCGACTCGGCACCACGCAGTACCACCCACAGGTTCAGGGTCCAGAAGATCATGAAGCCGATCACTTCGCCGGTGCCGCCCAGGGACTTCCAGCCTTCGAAAATCGAGCCCAGGAACAGATGGATCGCCAACCCGCCGAACATCGTCTGGATCCCGAACCAGCCGCACGCCACCAGCGCCCGGATCAGGCACGGTATGTTGGAGCCGAGAATGCCAAAGGACGAACGCAATAACACCGGAAACGGAATGCCGTACTTGGTGCCCGGAAACGCGTTGAGGGTCAGCGGAATCAGCACCACGATATTGGCCAGCAGGATCGCAATCAGCGCTTCGCCCACCGACAATCCGAAATACGCGGTAAGCACCCCGCCCAAGGTGTAGGTCGGCACGCAGATCGACATGCCGACCCACAGCGCGGTGATGTGCCACTTGTTCCAGGTACGCTCATGCACCTTGCTCGGTGCCATGTCGTGGTTGTAGCGAGGGCTGTCGAGGACGTCGGGGCCGGCGTCGAGTTCGTACAGGCCGTTGCGCTCAATGACTTGCGATCTGTTCTGTTGCATGGCCGCTCCACGGTTTTTTCGAATTATTGTTGCTCACCCCGCGCTGACGCAGGATGGCCGGAGTACCGCGTTAACAACATGACATCACGGGCCCGGCCAGCCGTCATTGCACTCAATAACCGTGCCGACAACCCACCTCGAACCCGCACCGCTTATATAACCTGCTGATGTTTATCAGCTTTCCGATTGAGCCTCGGGTACTTGCGACGTTACTCAGGCTAAATAACGTGGAAGTTGTTCGAACCGTCAGGACCAATCTGGTGCAACACAATTATTTTTATTTCCCGTCGCCGTCAAGTGGCATATCTCAAGCGTCTGATTTGCAATAAGAAATGTTGCTGAATTTAAGAACCTGTCAAGTGCGTCAAAATGGTGAGAGCCCGCTACATTTTGGTGATTCTTAATTTTTATCCTTATAAATCAACTAATTAAACAAAGAATAAGCTTATAAAAAATCTTCTTGCCCATTATAAAATCTCGGGCTAGTTTCTATTCCTGTCACCGATGACAGGAATTAATCGACCATCGGCAAGCCGCATTACAACACTTAGAACTGGCACAAGCCGGTCAAGCCTGTGAGGAACTCGACATGTCGCTGTTGATCCGTGGCGCCACCGTTATTACCCATGATGAAAGTTACCGCGCCGATGTTTTATGCGCAGGCGGTCTAATTCGGGCTATTGGCACGAATCTGGATCTTCCCGCCGGCACTGAAGTACTCGATGGCAGCGGCCAATACTTGATGCCCGGCGGCATCGACCCCCATACCCATATGCAACTGCCCTTCATGGGCACCGTGGCCAGCGAAGACTTTTTCAGTGGCACGGCGGCGGGCCTGGCGGGCGGCACAACCTCGATCATCGACTTCGTGATTCCCAACCCCCAGCAGTCGTTGCTGGAAGCCTTTCACCAATGGCGCGGCTGGGCGCAGAAGTCTGCAGCCGACTACGGCTTTCACGTCGCGATCACCTGGTGGAGCGAGCAGGTGCGCGAGGAAATGGCCGAGCTGGTCAGCCATCACGGCATCAACAGCTTCAAGCACTTCATGGCCTACAAGAACGCGATCATGGCGGCCGATGACACCCTGGTCGCCAGCTTCGAACGCTGCCTGGAACTGGGTGCGGTGCCCACCGTGCACGCGGAAAACGGCGAGCTGGTGTACCACCTGCAACGCAAGCTCATGGCCCAGGGCATTACCGGGCCGGAAGCGCACCCGCTGTCGCGTCCTTCCCAGGTGGAGGGCGAAGCGGCCAGCCGCGCGATCCGTATCGCCGAGACCCTGGGTACACCGTTGTACCTGGTGCATGTGTCGACCAAAGAAGCCCTCGACGAAATCACCTACGCCCGTGGCAAGGGCCAGCCGGTCTACGGCGAGGTCCTCGCCGGGCACCTGCTGCTCGATGACAGTGTCTACCGGCACCCCGACTGGCAAACCGCCGCCGGCTACGTGATGAGCCCGCCGTTCCGGCCACGCGGGCACCAGGAAGCGCTGTGGCATGGGCTGCAATCAGGCAACCTGCACACCACCGCCACCGACCATTGCTGCTTCTGCGCCGAGCAAAAAGCCGCCGGTCGCGACGACTTCAGCAAGATCCCCAACGGCACCGCCGGTATCGAAGACCGCATGGCGCTGCTGTGGGATGAAGGCGTCAACACCGGGCGCCTGTCTATGCAGGAGTTCGTCGCGCTGACGTCCACCAACACCGCAAAGATCTTCAACCTCTACCCCCGCAAAGGTGCGATCCGGGTGGGTGCGGATGCCGACCTGGTGCTGTGGGACCCGCAAGGAACGCGGACCATCTCCGCCAAGACCCACCACCAAAACGTCGACTTCAACATCTTCGAAGGCAAGACCGTACGCGGCGTGCCCAGCCACACCATCAGCCAGGGCAAGCTGGTCTGGGCCGATGGCGACCTGCGCGCCGAGCGCGGTGCCGGGCGGTATGTAGAGCGGCCTGCGTATCCGCCGGTGTTCGAGCAGTTGAGCAAGCGGGCTGAGCATTCCAGGCCCACCGCTGTGGAACGCTGAAAGCGGCCTTCGGCCTTTCGCCGGCAAGCCCGGTTCCCACCTGTCGATGTGTGAACACATTCAACATGTGGGCACTGGCTTGCCGGCGAAGGGGCCCGCACCGGCAACACAAAAACCAATGCCCATCAGAGGCAGCACCTCAATAACCGTGAGGCCAACACCGTGATCCAGACCCTGACCCACCTCCCCCACCCTCATGCGGACGGGGCAACGTTAGCCAGCCAGTTCACCGACCTGGCGCCGCCCCTCAACCGCCGTCAAGCCCAACTGGAAGCCTCGCGCTGCCTGTATTGCTACGACGCGCCGTGCGTGAATGCGTGCCCCAGCGAGATCGATATCCCGTCGTTCATCCGCAATATCCACACTGAAAACGTGCAAGGTGCGGCGCAGAAAATCCTCTCGGCCAACATCCTCGGCGGCAGCTGTGCCCGGGTCTGCCCGACTGAGATCCTGTGTCAGCAGGCCTGCGTGCGTAACTACGCCGAGGAATGCGCCCCGGTGTTGATTGGCCTGTTGCAACGTTACGCCATCGATAACGCGCACTTCAGCGAACACCCGTTCCAGCGCGCCGCAGCCACCGGCAAACGCATCGCTGTGGTCGGCGCCGGGCCTGCGGGGTTGGCCTGCGCGCATCGCGTGGCCTTGCACGGTCATGACGTGGTGATTTTCGAAGCGCGGGAAAAAGCCGGCGGGCTGAATGAATACGGCATCGCCAAATACAAACTGGTGGATGACTTTGCGCAAAAGGAATTGGATTTCCTGTTGCAGATCGGCGGTATCGAGATTCGCCACGGCCAGCGCCTGGGGGACAACCTGACCTTGAGCGAGCTGCACCAGCAATTTGATGCGGTGTTCCTCGGCCTCGGCCTGGCCGCCAGCAAACAACTCGGTGTGCCCCACGAAGATGCGCCCGGCCTGCTTGCCGCCACCGACTACATCCGCGAACTGCGCCAGGCCGATGACCTGAGTCAATTGCCCCTGGCCGACCGTTGCATTGTGCTCGGCGCCGGCAACACAGCCATCGACATGGCCGTGCAAATGGCCCGCCTGGGGGCTCGCGACGTGAACCTCGTTTACCGTCGTGGCCTGGCGGAGATGGGCGCCACCCAGCATGAGCAGGACATCGCCAAGGCCAATCAGGTGCGGCTGCTGACCTGGGCCCAGCCCGAAGCGGTGCTGCTGGATGATCAAGGTCGTGTACGCGGCATGCGCTTCCTGCGCACGCACCAGGAAAACGGTCGCCTGCACCCGACCGGCGAAACCTTTGAGTTGGCCGCTGACGCGATCTTCAAGGCCATTGGCCAAGGGTTCGACGACGCGGCCCTGCGCGACCCCTTGGCCCAGCAACTGCACCGCGTCGGCGAGCGCATCTTCGTCGACGAGCATCTGCGCACCAGCATTCCAGGCGTCTATGCCGGGGGCGACTGCGTCAGCCTCGGCCAGGACCTCACCGTGCAGGCGGTGCAACATGGCAAGCTGGCCGCCGAGTCCATGCACGCCCAACTCATGCTGAATGTGGAGGCTGCGTAATGGCCGATCTCTCGATTGTGTTCGCCGGTATCAAGGCCCCCAACCCATTCTGGCTGGCCTCCGCGCCGCCCACCGATAAAGCCTACAACGTGGTCCGCGCCTTCGAGGCCGGCTGGGGCGGCGTGGTGTGGAAAACCCTGGGTGAAGACCCGGCGGCGGTGAATGTGTCGTCACGCTACTCGGCCCACTACGGCGCCAATCGTGAAGTGCTGGGCATCAACAATATCGAGCTGATCACCGACCGCTCCCTGGAGATCAACCTGCGGGAAATCACCCAGGTGAAAAAGGACTGGCCGGACCGCGCGCTGATCGTCTCGCTGATGGTGCCCTGTGTTGAAGAGTCGTGGAAAAACATCCTGCCCCTGGTGGAGGCCACCGGCTGCGACGGCATCGAGCTGAATTTCGGTTGCCCCCACGGCATGCCCGAACGCGGCATGGGCGCGGCGGTAGGCCAGGTGCCGGAGTATGTGGAGCAAGTGACACGCTGGTGCAAGACGTACTGCTCGCTGCCGGTGATCGTCAAGCTCACGCCGAATATCACCGACATCCGAGTGGCGGCGCGTGCCGCCTATCGCGGCGGCGCGGACGCGGTATCGCTGATCAACACCATCAACTCCATCACCAGTGTGGACCTGGAACGTATGGTCGCCCTGCCGGTGGTCGGCACCCAGAGCACCCACGGCGGTTATTGCGGCTCGGCGGTCAAACCGATTGCCCTGAACATGGTCGCGGAAATCGCCCGCGATCCACAAACCCGAGGCCTGCCCATCTGCGGAATCGGCGGCATCGGCAACTGGCGCGATGCAGCGGAGTTCGTCGCCCTGGGTTGCGGCGCGGTGCAGGTGTGCACGGCGGCGATGTTGCATGGGTTTCGCATTGTGGAAGAGATGAAGGACGGGCTGTCGCGCTGGATGGACAGTCAGGGTTACACGAGCCTGCAGGACTTCTCCGGGCGGGCGGTGGGCAATACCACGGATTGGAAGTACCTGGACATCAACTACCAGGTGATCGCCAAGATTGACCAGCAAGCCTGCATTGGCTGCGGGCGTTGTCATATCGCCTGTGAAGACACCTCGCACCAGGCGATTGCGAGTCTGAAGCAGGCGGATGGCACGCATCGATACGAGGTGATCGACGATGAGTGCGTCGGTTGCAACCTGTGCCAGATCACCTGTCCGGTGGCGGACTGTATCGAAATGGTGCCGATGGACACGGGCAAGCCGTTTTTGAATTGGACGCAGGATCCGCGTAACCCTTATCGGGAAGCGGTGTAGGTCTTCAGAGCGCTATCGGGAGCAAGTCCCCCCATCAGGCCGGGTTCGCAATTTTGTGCTTGTGAATAGGGTCAAATGGGGCTTGCTCCCGCTGAGGCCAGCCCCCCAACACAGACCTCAAGGCTCCAGGCCAATTCCCCGCAAAATCACACTGGTCACGGTCTGAATCGCCTTCTCGAACTGCATGTCCGACAACGGCTGGTGATCATTCAGAATCGTCACCTGATGATCAAAGTCTGCATAGTGCTGGGTTGACGCCCAGATCATATACAGCAGGCTCGACGGTTCCACCGGCAGGATGCGTTTGTCTTCCACCCATTGGCGAATTTTCGCTTCCTTCATCTTGGCCCAGTCGTACAGGCTTTCATCCAGCGCCTGGCCCAAGGTCGGCGCGCCGTGAATGATTTCGTTGGCCCAGACTTTCGACCCATAGGGCCGCGTGCGCGAGCGCTGCATCTTGGCGCGGATGTAACTGCTCAACACCACACGCGGGTCGTCGAAGGTTTCGAAGCTCAGGGCATCCTGTTTCCACACGTCCAGCAGGTCGAACAGCACAGCGCTGTACAGTTCGCTCTTGGTGGTGAAGTAGTAATGCAGGTTGGAACGCGGCAGTTGCACTTCCTCGGCGATGTCGGCCATGGCGGTGCTGCCATACCCTTTCACCGCGAAGACCTTTTCCGCCGCCAGCAGGATTTTTTCGACGTTGACTCGACGAATTCCGATTTTATGATTGCCCATAAGGGCTCCCTGACAACAACATGGCTTCAAGACTACCATCGGCTCTAGGCCGCGGCGACACGCCACAACGAAACTTCTGACGCGAACCTTTCCCCCGGAAAACGGATTGGTTAGCATCGCGGTCCCGATGAAGGACCCTGATCATGACTATTCGACCGCGTGTCGCCACTGACGACGCCGTGCTGGGTGCACTGTGGGAACGCTCGGTGCGTGCCACTCATGACTTCCTGCCTGAGGACGACATCCAACGTTTGCTGCCCGTGGTGCGTGATGCTTACCTGCCCATGCCCGCCCTGGATGTGTGGGTGTATGAAGACCAAAACGGTATCGGCGGGTTCATCGCCACCGGCGGGCACAATGTGGAAATGCTGTTTATCGACCCCGACCGACGTGGCCAGGGCATCGGCCGGCAATTGCTCGACCACGCCCGTGCCCGCCATGACACCCTGACGGTAGACGTCAACGAACAAAACCCACAGGCCGTGGGTTTCTATCTGCACTATGGTTTTATCCAGGTCGCGCGCTCACCGCTGGATGGCGAAGGCAAACCCTTTCCCTTGCTGCATATGGCTTTACCCACTTCCTGAACTGAAGGTATCGAACAATGCTGATCAAGAACGCCCTGACCACCGTCGCCCTGCTCGCATCCCTGCTGGGCGCCTCGGCCGCATTTGCCCATGCCCACCTCAAGAGCTCGACGCCCGCGGCCGACAGCACCGTCGCCGCGCCCGCCGACCTGCGCCTGACCTTCAGCGAAGGCGTCGAAGCCACCTTCACCAAGGTGTCCCTGAGCAAGGATGGCACCGAAGTCGCGATCAAAGGCCTGGAAACCCCCGACACCGACAAGAAAACCCTAGTCGTCACGCCAGCCGCCCCCCTCGCTGCCGGCAACTACAAAGTGGTGTGGAATGCCGTGTCGGTCGACACCCACAAGAGCAACGGTGAATACAGCTTCAAGGTCGGCCAATAACCCATGGCGACACTGCTGGTGCTGTGCCGCTTTGTGCATTTCATCGTCGTGCTGTTGATGTTCGGGGCCTGTGCATTCAGGCCCCGCTTGTTGGGCACAGAACGGCAACCGGCACTTGACCGGCAACTGCTGCGTATCACTCGCGTGCTCGCCGGGGTGGGGTTGTGCTCCGGCGTGGCCTGGTTGCTGTTGATCACCGCCAGCATGGCCGGCAGTTGGGACGCGGCGCTGCAACCGGCTACCGTGCAGGTGGTGCTGGGCAAAACCTTCTTTGGCCAGGTGTGGGTCTGGCATCTGTTGTTGAACCTGCTGCTGGTGATCGCACTGATCAAGCCCTGGCCCGCTTTGCGCCTGCCGTTGATCATTCTGCTGTTGGCCACACTGGCACCTGTAGGTCATGGCGCCATGCTCGATGGGTTGAGCGGGCAGTTGCTGATCCTCAACCAGGTGGTGCACCTGATGTGCGTGGGTGCCTGGCTCGGCGGGTTGCTGTTGCTGGTGTTGGTGCTCATACAGCCCCGACAGCATGCGCTGGCAGCGATCCTGAAGCGCTTCAGCGGCGTGGGGTATGGTCTGGTCGCCGGGCTGCTGGTGACGGGGTTGATCAATGTGCGCGTGCTCACCGGGCAGCTATGGCCCACGCCCTTGTTCAACGGTTTTGCCCTGATTCTGTTGATCAAAGTGCTGCTGGTGCTGGGCATGTTGGCGCTGGCGCTGCTGAACCGGTTGCGTATCGAACGCTGTGAAGAGCACTTGGGCAGCCTGAAAGCCAGTGTGCTGTTGGAAGGGTTACTGGGCATAGCGGCGGTGGCTGCGGTCTCCCTGCTTGGCACTCTCCCACCGATGGTCATGACCGGCTAAAAAACCAACGCTGAAATGCAGGCGACGCGATCCGGCACGAACGCCGCGGCGATACCCTTGCAGAAGCCTGGCTCCCACATTGACGTAGCGATTCTTGGTCGAATCACCCTGGTTATCGTACAACCTCTGCTTGACAGCCCTCGAAAACCCCGTAAATATCCCGCCAGATGTTGTACGACGACGTACGACAAATAATAAAAATTACAAAAATGGGAGCTTCACTGTGCGTTCATTCGCCCGCAATTCCTCGTCGTGTATCGGTCTCCTCAGCCTTGGCAGCCTGGCGTTTACCCTCCCCCTCAGCGCTCAGGCGGAAGGTTTTATCGACGACGCCAAGGCCACGCTCAATCTGCGCAACGCCTACTTCAACCGCAATTTCACCAACCCGACCAATCCCCAGGGCATGGCGCAAGAGTGGACACAGAACTTCATCCTCGATGCCAAGTCCGGCTTCACACAGGGCACCGTGGGTTTCGGGATTGATGTGCTGGGCTTGTACTCGCAAAAGCTGGATGGCGGCAAAGGCACGGGCGGCACGCAGTTGCTGCCGATCCACAGCGATGGCCGTCCGGCCGACAACTTCGGTCGACTGGGCGTGGCGCTGAAAACCAAGCTGTCGAAGACCGAATTGAAGGTGGGCGAATGGATGCCGGTGCTGCCGATCCTGCGCTCCGACGACGGCCGCTCGCTGCCGCAGACGTTCCGTGGCGGCCAGGTCACCTCCAACGAAATCGCCGGCCTGACCCTCTATGGCGGCCAGTTCCGCGGTAACAGCCCGCGCAACGACGCGAGCATGGAAGACATGTTCATGAACGGTAAAGCCGCGTTCACCTCCGACCGCTTCAACTTCGGCGGCGCCGAATACACCTTCAACGACAAGCGCACACAGGTCGGTGTGTGGTACGCCGAACTGACCGATATCTACCAGCAACAGTATTTCAACCTGACTCACAGCCAGCCCGTGGGCGACTGGACCCTGGGTGCCAACCTCGGCTTTTTCAACGGCAAGGAAGACGGCAGCGCCCTGGCCGGCAACCTCGACAACAAGACCGCCTTCGCCCTGCTGTCGGCCAAGTACAACGGCAACACCTTCTATGTGGGCCTGCAGAAACTCACCGGTGACAGCGTATGGATGCGGGTCAACGGCACCAGTGGCGGCACCTTGGCGAACGACAGCTACAACGCCAGCTACGATAACGCCAAGGAAAAATCCTGGCAGGTGCGCCATGACTTCAACTTCGTAGTGCTTGGCATTCCGGGGCTGACCATGATGAACCGCTATATCAGCGGCAGTAACGTGCACACAGGGGCGATCACCGACGGTAAGGAATGGGGCCGTGAATCGGAACTGGCCTACACGGTGCAAAGCGGTGCCTTGAAGGATCTGAATGTGCGCTGGCGCAATTCGACCATGCGTCGGGATTTCAGCAACAATGAGTTTGATGAGAATCGGATCTTTATCAGCTACCCGATTTCGCTGTTGTAAGGTTGCGGACCGAGCACACACGTTGAGTCATTGCACATCCCTCATTTGAAAACCCATCACCGGTAATGGCGTTGACAACCTGGGGGATCCCTAACAATACTTCCACCCAGTCATACGACAACCTACAACAACAATGGAACCCTCATGACCACCACCACAACCACGCCTGTTCCATTCAACCGCTTGCTGCTCACCGGTGCCGCCGGTGGGCTGGGCAAGGTGCTGCGCGAACGCCTGCGCCCCTACGCCCAGGTACTGCGCCTGTCGGATATCGCTGACATGGCCCCGGCTGCCGACGCCGGCGAAGAAGTGCAAACCTGTGACCTCTCCGATAAACAAGCCGTGCATCATCTGGTCGAAGGTGTCGATGCGATCCTGCACTTCGGCGGCGTGTCGGTTGAGCGCCCGTTCGAAGAAGTCCTCGGCGCCAACATCTGCGGGATTTTCCATATCTATGAAGCCGCCCGTCGCCATGGCGTGAAGCGCGTGATTTTCGCCAGTTCCAATCACGTGATCGGCTTCTACAAGCAAGGTGAAAAACTCGACGCCCACTCCCCTCGCCGTCCGGACAGCTATTACGGCCTGTCCAAATCCTACGGCGAAGACATGGCCAGTTTCTACTTCGACCGTTACGGCATCGAGACCGTGAGCATCCGTATCGGCTCCTCGTTCCCGGAGCCGCAGAACCGCCGGATGATGCACACCTGGCTGAGCTTCGACGACCTCACACACCTGCTGGAGCGCGCGCTCTACACACCCGACGTCGGCCATACCGTGGTGTACGGCATGTCGGATAACCTCGACACCTGGTGGGACAACCGCTACGCCGCGCACCTGGGCTTTACCCCAAAGGACAGCTCCGAGGTGTTCCGCGCCCAGGTCGAAACCCAACCGCCCGTGGCCGACAATGACCCGGCCAAGGTTTACCAGGGCGGTGCGTTCTGCGCGGCCGGACCGTTCGGTGATTGACCAATGACCGCTGAATTGATTGTCGACGCGCGCAATGCCGTGGGCGAATGCCCGGTGTGGGTGCCTGAGGAAAACGCGCTGTACTGGGTGGATATTCCCAATGGCGGCCTGCAGCGCTGGAGCGCCGGCACCGGTCACATCGCCGCCTGGAAAGCCCCGCAGATGCTCGCCTGTATCGCCCGCACCGCGGCCGGCAACTGGATCGCCGGGATGGAAACCGGCTTTTTCCAGCTCACCCCCCACAACGACGGCAGCCTCGACAGCACAGGCTTGGCGACCGTCGAACACCCGCGTGCGGATATGCGCCTGAACGACGGCCGCTGTGACCGTCAAGGCCGCTTCTGGGCCGGCAGCATGGTGTTGAATATGGGCTTGAACGCGGCCGAGGGCACCCTCTACCGCTACGAGTCCGGCCGGCTGCCACACGCTCAACTGGGCGGTTTCATCACCCTCAACGGCCTGGCCTTCAGCCCCGATGGACGCACGATGTATGCCTCGGACTCACACCCGCTGGTGCAGCAGATCTGGGCCTTCGACTACGACATCGACACCGGCACGCCGTCCAATCGCCGCGTGTTCGTGGACATGCACCACCACCCCGGCCGCCCCGACGGTGCTGCCGTCGATGCCGACGGTTGCTACTGGATCTGCGCCAACGACGCCGGGCTCGTCCACCGCTTCACCCCCGAGGGTCGCCTCGACCGCTCCCTCAGCGTGCCGGTAAAAAAACCCACCATGTGCGCCTTCGGCGGCAGTCGCCTGGACACTCTGTTCGTCACCTCGATCCGTGACGACCAGAGCCAGCAGTCCCCGGCCGGCGGCGTATTCGCCCTCAACCCGGGAGTCCAGGGGCTACCCGAACCCACCTTTGCGCGCTAGGTAGCGCTTCAAGGCGGGCTGTTTTTCAGGCGGCCCGCCGTGTCGATACTGACGACTACCGACAACCCCGGCCGCAGCCGCTCGCTCTCGGCCTGATCAGGGTCAACCGTTATCCGCACCGGCACGCGCTGAGCGATCTTCACGAAATTGCCGGTGGCATTGTCCGCCTGCAACAGGCTGAACTCCGAACCCGTCGCCGGGGAAATATGCTGCACCGTACCGTGAAACTTGCGATGGTTCAGTGCGTCCACGGTGAAAGTCACCGGCTGGCCGACCTGCACGTGGTCCATCTGGGTTTCTTTCATATTGGCGATCACCCACAACTGCGGGGGCACCAGGGCCATCAGCTGTGCGCCGGAATTGACATAGGCGCCAAGGCGCACGCCAATCTGCCCCAATTGGCCGTCACGCGGCGCGGTGATGCGAGTGTTGGACAGGTCGATACGTGCCAGCTCCACCGCCGCCTCGGCACTGGCCACGGCAGCTTCCAGGGAGCCGCGATTGACGATCACCGTTTGCAGATCCTGCCGGGCAATTTCCAGGCTGGCCTTGGCCTGGGCCACCGCGGCGAGCGTCTGCGCATTCGCCGCACGGGTCACGTCCAACTCGCGCTTGGACACTGAGCCGTCGCTGATCAGCGCTTCATTGCGACGCAGGTCGGCGATGCTCTTGCGTGACTGCGCCTCGCTGTCCGCCAACGCGGCCTGGCGCAGCTTGATGGTGGCTTCGGCGCTGTTGCGCTGCTGCACCACATTGGCCAACGAGGCTTTCTGCACCGCCAATTGCGCCAGCGCCTGGTCGAGGCGCTGCTTGTAGATGCGGTCATCCAGGCGCACCAGCAGGTCGCCAGCCTTGACGTACTGGAAATCCTGCACCGGTACTTCAAACACATAACCGCTCAGTTGCGGCCCGATGATCGTCACCTGGCCGCGCACCAACGCGTTCTCCGTGGTTTCCACGGCGCTGCTGAACGGTGGCAACTGCCAGGCATACAGCACGATCAGCACGCCGACGATGGCGATCGCGGCAAAGCCCAGGGATGAGATGATGCGCACCCGCAGCGAACGCGGCTCGGTGATGGTTGAGCCCGGCGGGGTACTGCCTTCCGGGGTTGAGGCGATGGCGTTGGTGGTGGTTGTGGTTGATTCGGTCATGAAGAAACGCCGCTGGGTTGAACGGGAGGGGCTGCTGCTCGGGTAGTGCTCATCAGCCACAGGCTGCGGATAAAGATCCAGAGCATAGTCAGTATTGCGATGATCGCGATCAGCATGAAGACATCGTTGTAAGCCATTACGTTTGCCTCCCGGGTCGCTGCCGTGGCAAGGCTGCGGATACCCATGAGGTTACGCAGTTCCGGGTCGGCGACGATACCGCCATAGGCCGAACCGCCGCTCTGCACGCGCGCGGCCACACGCGGGTCGAGCAAGGTCAGGTGCTCGACGAGCATGCTCGAATGATACTTCTCGCGCACGATCTGGAAGGTGCCGAGCAAGGCCGCGCCGATCAGGCCGCCGAGGTTCTGGCAAATGCCGAACATCACCGAAAAACTCACCAGGTTGCGCGGGTTGGTCAGCACGTTCTTCGTGCCCAGCACCATGGTCGGCCCCAGGAAGAAAGTACCGCCAAAGCCCAGCAGGAACTGGCTGATATACAGATTCTGCGGCCGGGTCAGGTTGCTGGAGAAACTGTCCATCACCGAGCCCACGGCCATCAGCGCCAGAGAAATCACCAATGGCATCAGCAGGTGCGCAGGGTTGATGGTCAATGCGCTGACCACCAGCCCGGCAATCGCCCCGGCCAGCATGACCACATACAGCGTGTGCATCTGCTGGTAGCTCATGTTCAGCATCTGCATGAACCCCACCGCACCGGTGGACTGTTCCGACAGCACCATGCGAATCAGGATCACCGCCAGCGCCAGGCGAATCATGGTGCCGCTGCCGAGCCAGCGGGTCATCAGCATTGGGTTGGCGCGGTTATGCTCGATGGCCAGCCCGGCCATGATCAGCACCAGGGAACAGGCCGAGGCGATGCCGATCCAGGGTGCTTCCAGCCACCAGTCGATACGGCCCAGGGACAGCACCGCGCACAGCAGCGCCACGCCGGTGGCGAGGATGGCGAAGGTGAGGAAATCGAGCTTTTCGAAGGTCTTGAAGCGGTCGCCGGGTGGCAGCTTGAGCAGGAACACGCAACCCAGGCAGATCAGCGCCATGCCCAGCTCAAACAGGTAGAGGCCACGCCACTCGGCAATCTGCAGCAAGTCTTCGGAGAACAATCGCGCCAGGGGCAAGGCCAACTGCGCGGTGCCCAACCCCAGCACCAGGGCTTTGAGGCGCCACTTGGCCGGGAACGCCTGGATCATGTAGTACAAACCCAGGGAACTCAGCGCCGCCCCCACCATGCCATGGGCCGCCCGAACCGCAATGGCCGAACTGAGGTCGTTGACGAACAAGTGGCCGAAGGTCACCAGCGCATACAGCACCAGGAACACCTCGGTAAACGCACGCAGGCCGAACTGCTGGCGGAACTTAACCAGCAGCAGGTTCATGCACACATTGGTCATCACATAGGCGGCGGGTAGCCAGGCCATTTCGGCGGTGGTCGCACCCAGTGCGCCTTGCAGGTATTGCAGGTTGGCGATAACCAGGGCATTGCCCAGGCCACCGGTGATCGCCACCAGCACGCCTACCAGCGCGAACAGCCAGCGCTTGCGTGTGGGGTGCAGCGGTGTAGACGGCGAGCCGGGCAGGCTCGGACGCTCGTGAGGCTCCCAGGTGTGGGGAGTGTATTTGTCCATTCGATGACCTAGATGAGCCGACGGGTTAGGTCGGTAAAACCATGACCCAGGGATAGTAAACCTGAGAGCCGCTCATCTTGCCATCTTGGGGTGGGATTGAAGCCCGTATTCTGTAGGAGCGAGCTTGCTCGCGAAAAAACCACAGGCGCCGCGTTCATTCAGGAAGCACGCGTTATCGTTGACGTTTTTCGCGAGCAAGCTCGCTCCTACAGTGGTTGTTCAGATGTTTCTGGAGCGCATTTGCGATCAGATCCAGCCCAGCCAGCTCCAGTAAGTGGCGGCAAATACCAGCATCAACAGATAACCCACCAACGTCACCAGGATGCCCACCTTGGCAAATTGGCGCGCCGTAAATGTCCCCGTCCCCAGACACACCATGTTCTGCGGCGCATTGATCGGCAAAATAAACCCGTAACTCATCACAAACCCCAGCAACATCGCCATCCCCAGGCGACTGAATTCTCCCGGCAGGGTCTGCAACACGGCAATCAGGATCGGCAGCAACGCCGAGGTCAATGCCGTCGCGCTGGCGAACCCCAGGTGAATCAGGATCAGGAACGCTCCCAGAATCGCAAACACCCCCAACGGCCCCACTTGATCCAACCCGGTGTGCGCCACCACCTGCGAACCCAGCCATTGCCCGGCCTGGGTCGTCAGCAGCGCCGTGCCCAGGCTGATACCCACACCGAACACAATCACCGTGCCCCACGGAATGCGCGATTGCACATCCTTCCAGGTCATCACGCCCAGGCCCGGCAGCAGCAGGAACACCAGCCCGGCGTAGGTGGTGGAGGTGGTATCGAAACTGTGCAGGCGCCCTTCCGTGGCCCACGCCAGCAGCAACAACACCGAAACGGCCAGCAGGCGTTTCTGCGGGCCGGTCATGGGGCCGATCTCCACCAGCGATTGCGCCACCGCTTCTTTACCACCGGGGATGCTGTCGGTTTCCGGCGGCAGCAACTTGAGCACCAGGAACAACAGCACGGCCGACATAATCAGCGCCCACGGCGCGCCGGCGATCAGCCAGTCGATCCACGACACGCGCTGACCGAGCATCTTGTCCATGAAGCCGACGGTCAGCAGGTTCTGCGCTGCCGCGGTCTGGATCCCGACGTTCCAGATGCTGGTGCCCTGGGCCACCACGATCATGATGCCGGCGGCGATGTTCGAGCGCTTGTCGACGCCAAAAGCGGCGATCACCCCCATCATGATCGGCACCACACAGGCACTGCGCGCCGTGGCGCTGGGCACCACCAGGCTGAGCAGGAGGGTGACGGCAATCGCGCCCAGCAGGATGCGCCGGGTGCTGGTGCCGACGCGGCTCAGGGTCACCAACGCGATGCGCCGGTCCAGGCCGGTGTGGGTCATCGCCGCCGCAATAAACAGGGCCCCCGCCACCAGCGCCAGCGCAGGATTGGAGAAGCCCGTCAGCGCCATACTGATGGCTGGGCTTGAGCCGATCAGGTGCGTCGGGTCTTGCAGCGATGGCGCGGTGCCGAGCAAAAACGCCATGAGCGAGGTGATCATGATCGCACTGGCTTCATAAGACACCGCTTCGCTGATCCACACCACCACGGCAAATGCGAGGATCGCCAGCATGCGCTGCCCCGCCACTGGCAGGTCGGCGGGCAGCGGCAACAGCAGCACGCCAACCATCACCAGTACGGCGACCACCAGGCCCAGGGGTAACTTGAAGGATGCAGCGGTTGTGGCAGGGGCGTTCATGGGGGACTCCGGGCCTCTAAATCAGGCCTGGAGCATGAGGCAAAGCGTCGCGTAGCGTGTTGACAGGTATCAACGCTCTAAGCCAACAACTGGCTCAACACCGCACGCAACTTGCCCGGCTTGACCGGTTTATTCAGCAACGGTGCGTCCAGCCGACGCAACGCGCGGCGGCATTGGTCGGTGCGGTCGGCGGTAATGATCACCGCCGCAATCTTCTGCCCGAAATGCTCGCGCAGGTGCTTGACCACCTCACACCCGAGAACCCCATGGTCCAGATGGTAGTCCGCCAGGATCAACTCCGGCGCCCTGCCCTGCAACGCCAGCAATGCGCCCGCCTGGTCGGTGGCGGTGAGCACTTCGCAACCCCACTGCCCGAGTAACGCCTGCATGCTGTCGAGGATGCTCACTTCGTTGTCGATTACCAGTAGACGCCGACCCGGCAGCGGGTTGCCGGTGCTCGGTTGCACCGGCAGTTGGCTGATCGCCGGCGGCATCTCTGCGCCCAGGGGGACTTCGATGCTGAACATCGAACCGCGCCCCGGCCAGGACCGTACGGCCACCGGGTGGCCGAGGATTTCGGCGATACGCTCGACAATCGCCAACCCCAGCCCGACACCCTTGCGGTCCGCCGCACGGCCGACGTCGAGTTGGTTGAACTCGAGGAAGATCGACTCCAGCCGGTCAGCCGCAATCCCACGCCCGGTGTCCCATACCTCGATACACAGGCGGTCACCCCGGCGCCGTGCGCCGAGCAGAATGCACCCCTCATCGGTGTAGCGGCAGGCATTGCTCAGGAAGTTACGCAGGATGCGCGTCAGCAGGCGCAAGTCGGTACGGATCGCATAACGGCCGGTGTGCACCCGCAGGTTCAGCCCCGTCGCCTCGGCCACCGACTGAAACTCCGAAACCAGCGGCGCGAACAGTTCATCGAGCCGATACACGGCCAGGTCCGGCTTGACCGCCGCCTGGTCCAGTCGCGAGATATCCAGCAAGTCCGTGAGCAAATCCTCGGCGCCTTCCAGCGCCTGGTGCGCACGCTCCACCAGCACCTGCTCGACGCTGGGCAATTGCCGCTCGCGTAACGTGGCGATCAACAGGCGTGCGGCGTTCAGTGGTTGCAGCAAGTCATGGCTGGCGGCGGCGAGGTATTTGTCCTTGCTGCGGTTGGCGGCTTCGGCAGCGTCGCGAGCGTCGCGCAGGTCCTGTTCGATGCGCTCGCGTTGGGCGATCTGTTGTTGCAGGTTGAGGTTGGCTTCCAGCAGCTCATCGGTACGCGCGGCGACCCGTTGCTCCAGCTCGTCGTTGAGACGGATATAGCGTTTGCGCTCGGCCTCCAGTTCATCCAGCCGTGCGGTGAGCTCCGGGTAATGGCTTTTACGCGCCGACTGGTCGCCAAGGCCCAGCAACCCGGCGAGGGCACGCTGCTGGTCGTCAGAGAGCTTCGCCATAGACGACCTCGACATCGCGCTGGCTCGACTCCCGTGGGTTGGTGAGGATGCACGGGTCGTGCATCGCATGTTGTGACAGGAACGGAATGTCCGCCACTCGCACCCCATGCAGGCCCAGGGTTTCGTGGAAGCCTATCGCGTGTTTCAGCGCAATCAGATGGTCCACCAGCCGCCCGCAGATCTGCCGGTGGTTGAGGCCCCGGCAGTCGATGCCGAACGTCTCGGCGATCACCTGGAAACGCTCCGGTGCCGAGTTGTAGTTGAACGCCACCACATGCTCCACCAGCACCGCGTTACACAGGCCATGGGGCAGGTCGAGAAAGCCGCCCAGGCTGTGGGACATGGCATGTACCGCGCCGAGGATCGCATTGGAGAACGCCAGCCCGGCCTGCATGCTACCGAGCATGATTTTCTCGCGCAGGGCAATATCGCCGGGGTTGGCGATCATCTGCACCAGGTTGCCGTTGATCAGGCGCATCGCCTCCAGCGCGTGGGGGTCGGTGAGCGGGCCGTGGCCGGTGGAAACGAACGCTTCGATGGCGTGCACCAACGCGTCGATGCCGGTACAGGCCGACAGGAACGGGTCCATGCTGGCGGTGGTTTCCGGGTCGATCAGCGACACGTCCGGCACCACGGCCTTGCTGACGATGGAGAACTTCATGCGTTCCTGCTGATTGGAGATGATCACGAACTGCGAGACATCCGCCGAGGTGCCGGCGGTGGTCGGAATCAGGATCAGCGGCGGGCTGGGTACGCGAATCGTGTCCACGCCCTCGAAATCGAGGATGCTGCGGCCGTGGGCGACCACGATGCCGATGGCCTTGCCGCAGTCCATCGGGCTGCCGCCGCCGATGGCGACAATCACGTCACAGTGGTGTTCGCGGTACACCTCGGCGCCGAGCATCACTTCTTCGACGCGGGGGTTGGGCGAGACGGCGCTGTACAGGCAGTAGTCGATGCCAAGGGCTTGCAGGCTGGCTTCGACATCGGCCACCCAACCGGCGGCGATGACACCGGGGTCGCTTACCACCAGCACCTTGCGTGCGCCGAAGGTCTTGGCGTAGTTACCGACGTTGTGCCGGCAACCGGCACCGAAGATGATTTCAGGAGAGACGAATTTACGCAGCTGGCTCAGGGTCTGGCTCATTGGTAAGCCTGTTTTTATTATTTTGGAAGATGCGCTCCACACTAACCCATCCGGCTGCGATTGCAATCAGACCAAAGGGGCATCCTCCACACAGCACCGGCCAGCACAAGGCTGGCCGGGGTGGATCAACGGCTGGCGAAGTACATGGTCACTTCGAAGCCGATACGCAGGTCGGTAAACGCGGGTTTAGTCCACATGGGCATGTCCTCTTGTTGTGCCGGAAGATCCCGGTCAGGTCATTAATGCATGGGGGGATTGGGAGGCGAATGCTACTTTCGACGTAGCGGCCGCCGTGCATTAGTCGCGGATGCAGGGCGAGGCGGGGACGGCCCATTACGCTCTAACTGTGTTGCAGGCATTCAATGGAGCGATCCACCGTGGTCTTGGCTATTTCCAGCAGATGCCACACCGCCAAAATCTTCGCGCGTTCAGGGCTTGTCAGCAGTTCACCGCAATCGAGCGCGGTGGCCGAGGCGCTGTCGAGCAAACTGGCGGTGTAAAGCAGCGCATCTTCGAAGCTCAGGTCTTCGTTGACGGAGTGAACGCCCTGGGTGGGCAGGTAGTGGTCGATGGCGCGATTGAAGGCCGCGCGGTCTTTGGCGGGGTCAATGGGTGGATCGGGGATGACTTTATTCATGCTGTAACTCCTATTGAGCAAGGGAGCTACCGCCAACGCTGCTAAACGAGGGTGGCAGCTGTACGCGGGTTAGCAGACCGGTCAATAGGAAAACCAGCGCACCCGAAGGTGCCCCACGCACAGCCACCATAAAAGAAGCAGTGAACCGTGTACCTATTGAAGTCAGGCTGCTAAACCCGATCACTGATTTGTCAGTGACGGACCGCAGACTAGCCACCGATTCCAGCAGGCACAAGGCGGCAGGGATTGTCTAGGAAACGTCCTGCAATTTAAAGGGATGCGCCTTGCTGGCCCTTTACAAAGCATGACCAAATGCCACCAGCCCTGCCAATCAAACCTCGGCATGCGGCCCATGTGGGAGAGGTTTGCGCCCTCCCACATTGAACCGCATTGCCAGTTTGAGGCTTAGAAGAAACCCAGCGGATTGATGTCGTAGCTCACCAACAGGTTCTTGGTCTGCTGGTAGTGATCGAGCATCATCTTGTGGTTCTCACGGCCCACACCCGACTTCTTGTACCCGCCGAATGCCGCATGTGCCGGGTACAGGTGATAACAGTTGGTCCACACCCGCCCGGCCTTGATCGCACGGCCCATGCGGTAGGCGCGGTTGATGTCGCGGGTCCATAGGCCGGCGCCCAGGCCGAACTCGCTGTCGTTGGCGATCGCCAGCGCTTCGGCCTCGTCCTTGAAGGTGGTCACGCCCACCACGGGGCCGAAGATTTCCTCCTGGAACACGCGCATCTTGTTATGCCCCTTGAGCAAGGTCGGCTGGATGTAATAGCCGCTGGACAGGTCGCCCTCCAAACGCTCCGCCGCGCCGCCGGTAAGGAGCACGGCGCCTTCTTGCTGGGCGATTTCCAGGTAGGACAGGATCTTGTCGTATTGCTGCTGTGACGCCTGGGCGCCGACCATGGTCTCGGTGTCCAGTGGATTACCGCGCTTGATCCTGACGATTTTCTTCATCACCTCGGCCATGAACGGCTCGTAGATCGACTCCTGCACCAACGCCCGCGACGGGCAGGTAC
The DNA here is from genome assembly GCF_023242545.1 of Pseudomonas sp. MWU13-2517. NCBI lineage: Bacteria > Pseudomonadati > Pseudomonadota > Gammaproteobacteria > Pseudomonadales > Pseudomonadaceae > Pseudomonas > Pseudomonas sp. MWU13-2517. The sequence continues at coordinate 47,341 of NZ_JALMFA010000009.1, forward strand.
ACACTTCGCCCTGGTTGAAGAACGCCAGCACCAACCCTTCGGCGGCCTTTTCAATAAAGGCCGGTTCGGCGCTCATGATGTCTTCAAAGAAGATGTTCGGCGACTTGCCGCCCAGCTCGACGGTGGACGGGATGATGTTCTCGGCGGCGGCATGCATGATGTGCGCGCCCACCGGGGTGGAACCGGTGAACGCGATCTTGGCGATGCGCTTGCTGGTGGCCAGCGCCTCCCCGGCTTCGCGACCAAAGCCTTGCACGATGTTGAGCACGCCGGGCGGCAGCAGGTCGCCGATCAGCTCGGCAAACAGCATGATCGAAAGCGGCGTCTGCTCGGCGGGCTTGAGCACGATGCAGTTACCGGCCGCCAACGCCGGGGCCAGTTTCCACGCGGCCATCAGCAGCGGGAAGTTCCACGGAATGATCTGCCCGACCACGCCCAGCGGCTCGTGGAAGTGATAGGCCGCGGTGTGCTCGTTGATCTCGGCCGCGCCGCCTTCCTGGGCACGGATGCAACCGGCAAAGTAACGGAAGTGGTCGGCGGCCAGGGGCACGTCGGCGTTGAGGGTTTCGCGCACGGCCTTACCGTTGTCCCAGGTTTCGGCCACGGCCAGTATTTCCAGGTGCTGCTCGATACGCTCGGCAATTTTCAGCAGCACCAGGGAACGGTCCTGGGCCGAGGTTTTGCCCCAGGCATCAGCGGCGGCATGGGCGGCGTCCAATGCCTTGTCGACATCGGCGGCGCTGGAGCGCGGGAATTCGGCGATCACTTCACCGGTGACCGGCGAGGTGTTGGTGAAGTAGTCACCTTTGAGCGGCGCGACAAACTCGCCGCCGATGTAATTACCGTAGCGCGGCTTGAACGTGACGATGGCGCCAGGGGTGCCAGGTTGTGCGTAGATCATGGTGAGGCCTCTGTCGGGGTCCGGGCCTGTCGGTCAACAGGCGATGAGCCGATGGTAGAGAGCCCTCGCCTCCGGGCGAATGCGCCGTTGGCAGGAGGGCCCTTGTCATTTGGTCGTAGAACTAGTGCTTGGCCACCAGTTCCTTGGGCAGCTTGAAGGTCCAGAGCATGCCGCCCTGGTTGAAATCCTTGACCCGCTTGGCCACCTCGCCACCCCACAGCGGCACCGCCCCGCCCCAGCCGGAGAGCACCGACACGTATTGCTCGCCGTCCATCTCCCAGGTCACGGGCGAGCCCAGTACGCCGGAGCCGGTCTGGAATTCCCAGACTTTCTCACCGGTCTTGGCGTTGAAGGCCTGCAGGAAGCCTTCCGGCGTACCGGTGAAAACCAGGTTGCCCTTGGTGGTGAGCACCCCGCCCCACAGCGGCGCGAAGTTCTTGTGGCGCCAGACTTCCTTGCCGGTTTTCGGGTCGATGGCGCGCAGCACGCCGATATAGTCTTCATTCAACGGCTTGATGGTGAAGCCCGCGCCGAGGAACGCCGCGCCTTTCTTGTAGGCGATGCCTTCGTTCCAGATGTCCATGCCCCACTCGTTGGACGGCACATAGAACAGCCCTGTGTCGCGGTTGTAGGCCATCGGCATCCAGTTCTTGGCCCCCAGGAACGCCGGGGCGACAAACACCGAGGTGCCCTTGGTTTCGCTGCCGGGGGCACCGGGACGGCTGGCTTCGTTATAGATCGGCCGCCCCTCCTTATCCAGGCCGCTGGCCCAGGTGATCTTGTCGACAAACGGGAAGCCGCGGATGAATTTGCCGTTGGTGCGGTCGAGCACGTAGAAGAAGCCATTGCGGTCGGCGGTGGCCGCCGCCTTGATTTCCTTGCCGCCTTCGCTGTAGTTGAAGGCGATCAACTCGTTCACGCCGTCAAAGTCCCAACCGTCGTGAGGCGTGCTCTGGAAGTGCCACTTGATGGTGCCGTCATCCGGGTTGAGGGCCAGGCGCGAGGAGGAATAGAGATTATCGCCAGGGCGCAGGTGGGAGTTCCACGGTGCCGGGTTGCCGGTGCCGAACAGCAGCAGATTGGTTTGCGGGTCGTAGTAGCCGCCCAGCCAGGGCGCGGCGCCGCCGGTCTTCCACAGGTCGCCGGGCCAGGTCTTGCCGGGCGCACCGCCGGAGATACCGTTTTCCACGGCCTTGCCGTCTTTGTACACATAGCCCATATGACCTTCGACCGTTGGCCGGGTCCACAGCAAGTCGCCGTTCTTCGGGTCATACGCTTCGATTTTGCCCACCACGCCGAACTCGCCACCGGCCACGCCGGTAATCAGCTTGCCGTTGACCACCAGGGGCGCGGCGCTGATGGAGTAGCCTTCTTTGTGGTCGGCGACCTTTTTACTCCACACCACTTTGCCGGTGTCTTTGTTCAGCGCGACGAGTTTGGCGTCGAGCGTGCCGAAGAACACCAGGTCGCCGTAAAGTGCCACGCCCCGGTTGATCACGTCACAGCAGGGGCGAATGTCATCGGGCAGGCGCGCGTCGTATTGCCAGAGTTTCTTGCCCGTGCGCGCGTCCACCGCGAACACCCTCGAGTAGGAGCCGGTGAGGTACATCACGCCGTCCTTGACCATCGGCTGCGCCTGCTGCCCACGCTGTTTCTCGCCACCAAAAGAAAAGGCCCAGGCCGGGCGCAGGTCTTTGACGTTGTCGACATTCAGCGTATCGAGCGGGCTGTAGCGCTGACCCTGGACCCCCAGGCCGTTGGTAACGATCTGGCCAGGGTTTTGCGGGTCCTGGAGGATGTCCTGATCGGTCACGCCGGCATGGGCCTGGCCGGATAACAGGATGGCACCGAGCAACACACTCAAGGCGAAGGGTTGGCGACGTGCGGGTTGGGTCATGACGGCTACCTCTGCGGTTTTTTTGTTATACCCGGGAAATTTTCCCGGTCTGGTACCGATTCTTGGGCGCGCAGGCCGTCGTCACAATTGACCGCTGTATCGAGATTGCTAGTTCCTTAGTAGCGGTGCCGGGATGTCCACCCGCTGCAGTTGCTCGCGCTCGTAACGTGGGTACAGGTGGCTGACGCTGCGGATCAGCTCGTAGCGGTTCAGGCTGATCGCGGCAAAGCGCTCGGGGATCGGGCTGCGGATCAGCTCGGCCATATCGCTGCCCTGTGCGGCGCCGTCGCGCAGCAACTGATCGAGCCAGGTCAAGTAGTCGCGCATTTGCTTGAGCGGCCGCGCATCGTCGGCGACCGGGCCGTGGCCGGGCACCAGCAGGGTCCAGGGCAAGGCTTGCAGACGGGCGATATCCGCCAGCCATGTGGCCAGCCCCGGGCTGTTGGGGGTGGTGAGCGCACGTTGGTAGAACACCAGGTCGCCGGCAAACAGCACGCCAGTCTTGCTGTCGAGGATCGCCAGGTCGGCGCCGGTATGCCCGGTGAAGGCCAGCAAGCGCAGATCATGGCTGCCAAAGCTCAGCACACCGGGTTCGAGCACTTGGGTGGGCAACACCACTTCGGTACCGCGCATCCGGTCGCCGACCAGGCGGTAGAGGTTTTCGGCCATGCCATCGCCCTGCTCGTGAAGCAAGCGCGTGGTGTCGGCCAGGGCGCCGATGGGCACCGTTTTGAACGCCTGGTTGCCCAGCGCGTGGTCGGGATGATGATGGGTCAGCAGCACTTGGATCACCGGCTTGGCGGTGACGCCGGCAATCGCCTGGCGCATCGCTTCGCCGTAGCGCCTGGACGGCCCCGTGTCGATCACCACCACACCCGCTTCGGTCACGATGAACCCGGTGTTGACGATGTTGCCGCCATTGGCCTTGTTGAAGTTGTCGGTGCTGCCCTCCAGCAGCCAGGTGTCGTCGGCAATCAGCCGGGGCTTGAGGTCGTAGTCGAGGCCGGCCAATGCAGGCAGGCTCAGGCAGAACAACAGTATCCAGCGCATACCGCGCTCCTCTGGGTCAGGGAATGGCGGCGTCGATCTGGTTGCCGCTGGTGTCGCGCAGCAGCAGGCGCGTCTGCCCGCGCCTTTCGATGTCAAAGGCCAGGTTGGGGTTTTCGCTGACCGCCGCAAACAGTTCAAGCTCAGCCAACACCCGGCCCTGCTCATCGCGCAATTGGGCGTGGTTGAGGTAAAACTCGGGGATACCGCTGACCAGGCCATTGTCCATCGGGTGCGCCACCTGCACGCGCAAGCGGCTGAACTCACCGCGCGGGTAACGCCCGCCCAGCACCTCGCCGATATGCTCTTCCCAGCCCGCCTGGGTGCGCACCACACTGGGCGCGGTGCAACCGCCACCGGCCGCGTCGATCAGGGTCGAGCCGACGTGCCACACGCCGTCATCGGTGAGCACCGCCGCGCGCAGCGGCGTGGCCTGTTCGACGCGGATACGGATCGACAGCCACGGCAATACGCCGGCCTTGGGTTGGAAGTCGACGATTTTCGGCAGCGGGTTGAGTTCGGCCCAAACGAGGATTTTCACCACGTGGCCGTTGAAGGCGCGGGCGTCGATCTCCAGCGGCACCTGCCGCGCATCTTCGGCAAATGGCGGCGCCAGCAGCTTGACCCGCTCGTCGAACACGAACGGCGCATCGCCCAAAAACTGCTTCTGATAAAACGCCCACATCACCGACGGCACCGGATCAACCTCAGCAGCGTGAGCCGCGAGCGGCAGCCAGCAAGCCAACATCAGCCCCAGGCGCCAGCTCATTGGTACATCTCGGGCACTTCATAGCGCAGGCCGTAATGGCTGTAGATGGCTTGCAGCGAGCCGTCGCGGATCAGGCCTTCCAACGCCTCTTCCACGGCGTAGGCCAACTGGCGGTTGCTTTCATGCACCGCCATGCCGATCTCCCAGCGTTGTTTGCCCATATTGGGGTAGGCGTTTTCGGCCAGGGCCAGTTGCGGGTCGTGGGCCTCATGCACCTGCCAGTCGACTTCACCGCGCATGGCCATCACGGCGTCGACCTTCCCGGCTTTCATCGCCGCAAAGGCCTGGGGCACGCCAGGGTAATGATGGGTCTTGCCGGCGAGCATGCCATTGAACACCGACGTGAGGTAAAACGACGGCACGCTGTCGACTTCGACGCCGATAGGGTGCCGTTCGAATACCGCCACACTGGCGACGCTGTCCAGGCGCCGACGATCATAGGCAACCTGCCATTGTTCGTTCTGGTAAGGCCCGAACATCACCACCTGGCCGTTTTCCAGTTCGCCCTGGTCGTTGCGCCTCTGCGCGTAGTCGTGGTCGTAGGGCGCGCGGAGCATCAGGTCAGCCAATTGATGATGGTGCAACGGGCTGCCGCGCCAGATGTAATCGCGCAGGTCGTCGTCGAGCTTTTCCCCGGCGGGCATCCAGATCAGCGTCAACCGCACGCCCAGGGCCTTGGCCAGCGCCTGCGCGAGCTCCACATCGACCCCGCGCGACGTAGCATCCTGCTTAAAGCTGTAAGGGGCGAAGTCCTGGTACACCGCCACTTTCAACTCGCCGGCGGCGATCATCTGGTCATAGCTGCGCACCTGCGCCTGGGCGATCTGGCCGCACAGCAACAACAGGCCCAGCACCGCTGCGAGCAGGCGCATGGCTTACTCCTCGACGCGCACGGAGTCCAGGTAAGTGCGCACCGCCCACAACGCCTCCTGGCTCAAATAGTCCGCCATTTTCGGCATGTAGACCCGGCCGTCGCGTACCGCGCCATGGCGCACGCGCTCGACAAACCACTCATCCCCCGCCTCTCCCGCATCGAGCATGCGCAGGTCGGGGGCGATGCCTCCGGACTTGGCTTCCAGCCCATGGCACGCGGCGCAGTTCTGGTTGTAGGCGGACGCGCCGATCTCCACCGCTTTATCGTGTTCCGGGGAGGTGCGATAGGGGTTCACGGCAGCCCAACCGTCAGCGTCGACTGCCACACCGGCATCCTTGATCGACGTCAGGCCTTTGGTCTCCACCGCTTGCGGAACCACGTTGCCATGGGCCAACGCGGAACCGGCCCCGATCACACCCACCAACAGCCCGGCCACGAGCAAGGCATTGCGTTTTGTTGTCATTATTTTTGCCCTCAGGGTTGCACGCAAAACCTCATTGTTCGAGGTTATGGCAGGCATCTTAGAAACCCTGGGCCACGGGCCGTATGCTGCTTTGGTGGCCGCGCCCTCCTCCCTTGGTAGTAGGGCTTGCGAGGCACACCTGAAACAGCGGCGCCGCGGGAAGTCTTCCCGGCCTCAGCGGGACTTTTTCCGTAGCCGTCCGCCAAAGTGGTCTGGAACAAGACGCTCGGCGACCACGCCGCCGGCTGCACCATGACCGGAGCACCGGTGCTGATCAAAGAACAGCAAGGACCAGGACGGCAACGTCATCAAGGCCACCGGCCACGCATCCAGCCCGTCCGGCTCCGTCACCGGTAATGCCGCGCCCCGCGCAATGAGTTACTACCTTGGTACTGGCTCAGCGGTACTTTCTGCATATTTGCACGGGGCATGGGCCTTTCTATGCTGGCGCTACCTGTCATGGAGTGCCTTATGCGCCCGCTCGCCCCCTATGCCCTGATCTGCCTGCTGGCGATGGTGTGTGCCCCTGGCAGCCAGGCCGCCGAGGCACCGTTGCCGGTGCAAATCGGTTACCTGGGGTATCGCCCCGACCCGGGGCCGTTGCTGTCCAATGTCATCGGCGAACCCGCCGATGCCGGGCAGCGCGGCGCCGAATTGGCGATCATCGACAGCAACAGCACCGGGGCCTTTCTCAACCAGCGCTACAGCCTTACAAGCGCCACGGTCGACACGCCCGAGGCCTTGCTCGCCGCCGCCACGGCCCAGCATGAACAGGGCCTGCGCCTGTTTGTAGTCAACGCCCCCGCTGCCAGCCTGCGCCAACTCAGCGCCGCATTGCCCGACAGCCTGCTGTTCAACGCCGGCAGTGCCGACGACAGCCTGCGCAGCACCGATTGCCTGGGCAACGTGCTGCACAGCCTGGCGAGCCGCGCGATGCTGGCCGATGCGCTGATGCAGTTTCTGGTGGTGCGCAAATGGCAGCGGGCCCTGCTGATCGTCGGCCCCACCGAGGATGACCAAGCGTATGCCAGCGCCCTGCGCCGCGCCGCCAAGCGTTTCGGCGTGCGCTGGGTGGCGGAAAAGGCCTGGCGTTTCGATAACGATCAGCGCCGCAGCGCCCAGGCCGATATGCCGCTGTTCACCCAGGCCGATGACTATGACGTGGTGCTGGTGGCCGATGAGCGCGGCGACTTCGGCGAATACGTGCCCTACCAGACGTGGTACCCACGCCCGGTGGCCGGCACCCAGGGCCTGACACCCACCGGCTGGCACAAGACCGTGGAAACCTACGGCGCCGCCCAGTTGCAAAAACGTTTCGAGGCCCTGGCCGGACGCTGGATGAACGACCGCGACTTCGCCGCCTGGATGGCCGTGCGCAGCGTCGCCAGCGCCGTCAGCAAGCTGCGCCAGGCCGACCCCATGGCGATCCGCCAACTGGCGCTGGGCGAGCAGTTGCCGCTGGATGGCTTCAAGGGTCGCAAGCTCAGTTATCGCCCCTGGAACGGCCAATTGCGCCAGCCGATCCCCATCGTGCAACCGCGCGCACTGGTCAGCACCTCGCCCCAGGAAGGCTTCCTGCACCCCTTCAACGAAATGGACAGCCTGGGCTATGACAAGCCCGAGGTGACCTGCCGCTACCCCTGAACGCTTAAAACAATAAGGAATCCGCCATGCGCCGCACCCTGCTTTCATGCGCCCTGCTGCTTGCCGCCGGGCACGCCGTGGCCAGCACCGCCTGGGTCTCCAACGAGAAAGACAACAGCCTGAGCCTGATCGACATGCAGACCCTGCAAGTCACCGACACCCTCAAGGTCGGCCAGCGTCCACGCGGCCTGCTGCTGTCCCATGACAATAAGCTGCTGTATATCTGCGCCAGCGACTCGGACCGGGTGCAAGTGATGGACGTGGCCACCCGCAAGATCATCAAGGAACTGCCCTCCGGCAAAGACCCCGAGCAATTCGCCCTGCACCCCAATAACCGCTGGCTGTACGTATCCAACGAAGACGACGCGCTGGTCACGGTGATCGACACCGAAACCGCCAAGGTCCTCGGCCAGATCAACGTCGGCGTCGAGCCCGAAGGCATGGCGGTCAGCCCCGATGGCAAGTGGGCGGTCAACACCAGCGAAACCACGAACATGCTGCATTGGATCGACACCAGCACCCAGACCCTGGCCGACAGTACCCTGGTGGACCAGCGCCCGCGCTTCGTCGAGTTCAGCCACGATGGTGCGCAACTCTGGGCCTCGGCGGAAATCGGCGGCACCGTGACGATTCTCGACGTGGCCAGTCGCGCGGTCCTCAAGACCCTGACCTTCAAGATCAAGGGCGTGCACCCGGACAAAGTGCAACCGGTGGGCATCAAGCTCAGTGCCGATGGCAAGTACGCTTTTGTCGCGCTGGGCCCGGCCAACCATGTGGCGGTGATTGACGCCAAGACCTTCGAGATCCTTGACTACCTGGTGGTCGGCCGCCGCGTCTGGCAGTTGGCATTCACGCCTGATGAGAAACAGTTGCTGGCCACCAACGGTGTGAGCGGCGATGTGTCGGTCATCGACGTGGACAGCCTCAAGGTCGTCAAGTCGATCAAGGTCGGGCGCTACCCATGGGGTGTGGTGGTGACACCATGAACGCGCTGGACGTAAGCCGGATCAGCTTCGCCTATGGCGCCCGGCAGGCGTTGCAGGAGGTGAGTTTCAGCCTGGCGCCGGGGCACTTTGCGGCGTTGCTCGGGCCGAACGGGGCCGGCAAGTCGACGTTGATCGCCCTCCTCACCCGCTTGTACGACTTGCAGGCCGGCGCGATCCGGGTAGGCGGGCATTGCCTGGTACAAACCCCGCGCGCGGCGTTGCAGCAACTGGGGGTGGTGTTCCAGCAAAGCACCCTGGATCTGGATTTGAGCGTGGAGCAGAACCTGCGTTATCACGCCGCGTTGCATGGCCTGTCCCGTCGCGAGGCGGCCGCACGGGTTGACGCCGAGCTGGCCCGCCAGGCCCTGGGCGAACGGCGTCGGGAACGGGTACGCGAACTCAATGGCGGCCACCGGCGTCGCGTGGAAATCGCCCGGGCGCTGCTGCACGGGCCACGCCTGCTGCTGTTGGACGAATCCAGCGTGGGCCTCGACCCGGCCAGCCGCCTGGCGCTCAACCAGCACGTGCGCAGCCTGTGCCTGGAGCAGGGCATCAGCGTGTTGTGGACCACCCATCTGCTTGATGAAGTGCGCGCCGAGGATGCGCTGCTGATCCTGCACCAGGGTCGGCTGGTGGCCAGCGGGCAGGTCGACGCGTTGCTGGTGGAACAAGGCGGCGACCTGGGCGGCCTGTTCGCCCGCCTGACGCGCCCCACCCCGCTGGGAGTTTCGGCATGAACGCTTACTGGCAGTGTCTGCGCGGCATCGTGCTACGTGAATGGCTGCGCTTTGTGCTGCAACGCACGCGGTTTCTCAGCGCCCTGGTACGCCCGCTGCTGTGGCTGCTGGTGTTTGCCGCCGGCTTCCGCGCCGCCCTGGGTATTTCGGTGATCGAACCCTACGACACCTACATCCCCTACGAGGTGTACATCATTCCAGGGCTGGCCTGCATGATCTTGCTGTTCAACGGCATGCAGGGATCGTTGTCGATGGTGTACGACCGCGAGATGGGCAGCATGCGTGTGCTGCTCACCAGCCCGTTGCCGCGCACGTTTTTGTTGTGCAGCAAGCTGGTGGCGACCGCGCTGATTTCGCTGCTGCAGGTGTATGGGTTCCTGGCGATTGCCTGGGTCTACGGCGTGCAGCCCCCGGCCATGGGCCTGTTGCTGGCCTTGCCGGCATTGCTGCTGGTGGCTTTGATGCTGAGCGCCCTGGGCCTGTTGCTGTCGAATGCGATCCGCCAGTTGGAGAACTTCGCCGGGGTGATGAATTTTGTGATTTTCCCGTTGTTCTTCCTGTCGTCGGCACTGTATCCGCTGTGGAAGATGCGCGACTCCAGCGAGTGGCTGTACTGGCTGTGCGCAGTCAACCCGTTCACCCATGCGGTGGAACTGGTGCGTTTTGCGCTGTACGAACGCTTCGCCGGCCAGGCCCTGGCGGTGTGCCTGGGGTTGACCCTGGTGTTCGCGCTGCTGGCGGTGCTGACGTTCAACCCTCAACATGCGGCGCTGCGCAAGAAAGGCTGAAACGCTTGAAACCAGTACTTTGGTACTGGTTTTCATGTCTATCGTCGCATTCCCAAGGGCGTGGGACTGGCGTGTAATGGCGGCATAACGATAAGGATTACCCTGCCATGCTGCCCGCTCGACTGCCCCTGTTGGCCCTGTTGTGCCTGTTTGTCGCCCATGCCCAGGGCGACACGCCGCTGTTTTCGGCCGAGGGTATGCGCATCGGCCTGTATCGCAGCCCTACTCCCGAGCAGGTGAGCGGCGCAACGACTCTCGACACGCCCGCCCTGCAAGCCCTGCTCACCCGGACGCCACCACCGGTATTGATCGATGTTTACCGCCGCCAATGGCTGCACGGCCGCTTCATCGAAGACCAGCCCCACGCCAACCTGCCCGGCAGCCACTGGCTGGCCAATACCGGCGACGGCGACCTCACGCCTGAGTGGCAGGGGTACTTCGCCCGCCACTTGTACCACTACACCGGCGGCGACCTGACACGGCCGCTGGTGTTCTATTGCCGCTCCGATTGCTGGTTGAGTTGGAACGCGGTAAAACGAGCCGCCAACCTGGGCTATACCTCTGTGTACTGGTATCGCGACGGCCTGGACGCGTGGGAGGCGGCAAAGCTGCCGGTGGCAACGGCACAACCAGAACCCTTCCAATAATCAGAATAAAAAGGTGAACGGCCATGTACAAAATCCTGATTGCCGACGATCACCCGTTGTTTCGCGAGGCGATTCATAACGTCATCAGCGATGGCTTCCCCGGCAGCGACATCATGGAAACCGCCGACCTGGACAGCGCTCTCGCCCTGACCCAGGACCACGACGACCTTGATCTGATCCTGCTGGACCTGAACATGCCCGGCATGCATGGCCTCAACGGCCTGATCAACCTGCGCAACGAGTCGCCGACCATCCCGGTGGTGATTGTCTCGGCCGAACAGGACAAGCAGATCGTGCTGCAAGCCATCACCTATGGTGCGGTGGGTTTCATCACCAAGTCCTCACCGCGCCAGCAAATGACCGAGGCGATCCGGCAGATCCTCAACGGCAACGTGTACCTGCCGCCGGACATCATTCGCACCCAGAAAAACACCGGGCAACGGCGCATGCACGATAACCCGAGCTTTGCCCCGGAACTGCTGCAGGCGCTGACGCGCAAGCAATTGCTGGTGCTGGAACGCATGACCAAGGGGGAGTCGAACAAGCAGATCGCCTATACCCTGGAGATTGCCGAGACCACGGTGAAGGCCCATGTATCGGCCATTTTGCGCAAGCTGAATGTGCATAACCGTGTGCAAGCGATCCTCAGTGCCGGGGACATTGATTTCGGCTCATACCTGCGCCGTTGACCTCACCCCACGCAAGGCGGCAAGCCCCATTTCTGGTAGGAGCAAGCTTGCTCCTACAGACGGCGGGCCGGGCCGAGCAGGTGGCTCATGGCGGTCTTGAGTTTCATGGGTCGCACAGGCTTGTGCATCAACGTATACCCCAGCTCACGGATCTGCTGCTTCAACTCATTGCTGTAGTTGGCGGTGATCATCATGGCCGGGATTGCACTGCCGCGCCGGGCGTTGATGCGGGCCACGGCGTCCACCCCGTTCTGATCGTCGTCGAGGTGGTAGTCGGCGATCAACAGGTCGGCCTCGGCATGGTAGTTATCCACCTGCCGCGCCAGGTCCTGCTCCGACAACGCAGTGATGACCCGGCAGCCCCACCCTTCCAGCAACGTGCGCATACCGGCGCAGATTGCCGCGTCGTTATCCAGTACCCATACCCGTGCGCCTGGCAGGCGTTCCAGCAACGGTTCGCTCATAGAAGCCAACGGCAGTGGCTTGGGCGCGGTGGCGCTGAGCGGAACCTCCACCGAAAACATCGAGCCCTTGCCCGGCCAGGACCTGACGCTGATGCGGTGGCCGAGTATCCCGGCGATTTTTTCCACGATCGCCAGCCCCAGGCCCAACCCCCGATCCTGGTCCGGGCGCTGTACATCGCCACGCTTGAACTCCTGGAAAATCTCCTCCAGGCGCTCCTCGGCAATGCCCATGCCGCTGTCCCACACCTGGATCGATAAGCGTTGATGGTGGCGCCGACAGCCGAGCACCACGCGCCCTTTATAGGTGTAGCGAAGTGCGTTGCTCAGCAGGTTGCGCAGAATCCGCGCGAGCAGCTGGATGTCACTGCGCACCAGCGCCGAGCAGCCGATAAAGTGCAGCGCCAGCCCTTCGGCGCGGGCCAGTTGGGTGTACTCGGCGGCCAGGTTGTCCAGCAGTTCGCTGAGGGCAAAAGGTGCGATATCCGCCTTGATCACCCCGGCATCCAGCTTGGAAATATCCACCAAGGTACCCAGCAGGTTTTCCACGTCTTCCAGGGAGTTGCTCACGTTGCGCACCAGGGTTTCGCAGGGACGCTCCAGCAACGCGCTGGTAAAGAGCCGGGCGGCATTCAGCGGCTGCAACAGGTCATGGCTGACGGCGGCGAGGAATTTGGTTTTCGACAGATTGGCCCGTTCGGCCTCCAGCTTGGCGTCGCGCAAGCGGGTCTCCATCCGGCGACGCTCATCGATCTCCTTCAACAGCTGGTCGTTGAGCGCGGTGAGTTCCGAGGTGCGCTGGGCCACGCGCTGCTCCAGATGTTGATAGGCCTGGTGCAAAGCTTCGGCCGTGCGGCGGCGCTCGGTGATGTCGCGGATCAGCACGAAAATCCCCACCACTTCGCCAGTGGCCAACACGTTCGGCACATAGGAACGCAGCATGTAGCGCTCCTGGTTGTTGATGTTGGTCTCGGCAAATTCGAAGGTCACGCTCTCCCCGGCCAGGGCGCGTGCGACATAGGCGTCCAGGCGCTGACAGTGCTGCTCGCTGTGCACTTCGCGCAGGCTTTGCCCGAGCATCATGCCGCGCGGCCAGCAGTACCACTCTTCATACACTTTGTTGGTGAATTCGTAGACCAGGTCGGCATTCAGGTAACCGATCAGGGCAGGCACGTTGTCGGTGATCAGGCGAATCCAGCGCTCGCTTTCCTGAGCCTTCTGCGCCGCCACCTGTTCGCCGCGCAGGGTTTCGGCGCGCAGCCGGGCGTTGATCAGCAGATGGTTGCTGGCCTTGAGTTCGGCCATCGCCTGGTTCAGCGCATCGGTGCGTTCGCGCACTTGCTCGGCCAACACCACCGAATGCTGGAAGGTGGTGTAAGGGTTGTTGCCCTGGGTCATGCCCGACTCGATGCGCTCGATCAGCGCCGCGTTGATGCGCGCCAGCTTGTGGTTGTCCTGTTGCAACCGGGCCACCTGGGCGAGCAGTTCAGCGTCGGCCTCGGGCAATGGCGACCCCGGTAAAGGTCTGGTTGATGTGCATGCCATTGAACTGTTCTCCATAGGTGTTGAAACCCATCACCCGGTGGTCGCGCAGAAAGGTGCCCATCGGCTCCAGGTCGCCGTTGTCTTCCAGCTCCAGGCGGCGCAGGAAACAATCACAGCCGATCGTCAGCAGCAGGTCGCCGAGGCGCGATTGCAGGCCGTCGAACAAACGTTCCAGGTTGGGCAGGATCGGTCCCGGTTTCATCGCGGTCAGCACGATGCCGTTTTCCACCGCGCAGTAGAAACTCAGGCTGAGGTCGTCATGCACCTGCTGGATCGCACGCACGTAGTAATAGTCGTGGATACGCACCGCCAGCGGGTGTGCGGCGAAGGTGCGGTGGTCAAGGTCGGCCACGGCCACCCCGATATGCCGCGCGTATTCTGCGGCGGCGGGTTCGGCGTTGAGTTCGAACACGCGACGCGATGGGCTGTCGGCACCGGTCACCACCAGTTTTTCCGTGCGCGGCAGGATGTGGTGGGTGGTGAACACCTCGAAATCCAGCCAGGTATTGACCAGCACCACCACCGCCGCACCGCTGTGGAACACGCCGTTGAAGTACACGTGGGTGTGGGTGAGGAAATTGTCATCACCGGCCGAACCGCCGAAGTGCGGGATATCGCCCAGGGCGGCGCTGAGGGCGGCAAGGACCATTTCCTCACGGCTGGACAAGCCGTCGAGCAAGGTCAAGGCGAAGGTGTTGCCCTTGATCGGTGCCAGGGTGTTGCTGCGACAGCCGCCGACAAGACGTTCGACCATGTCCTGGGCGTCAATCAGGCTGAAGTGCTCCACCTGGTCGATCAGCTCGGTGGCGATAGAGAAGTGCGCGTGGTGGAAGCCTATTGCGGTGATGCAATTGCGCCCGTAGCCCTGGGGCGTGATCTCGCCAGCGCTGGTACAGCCGACCACGCGCACGCTGCCGAAACACTCTTGCAAGGCTTGGCCCAGGGCCTGCAAGTCATAAGACGCCGAGCAGAAAAACAACACGAACCCCAGGTACGGATGCAGCAGTTGCCGCGCCAGCTCCTCGGCGGCCTGCCCGGCATCGGCAGCCTGGGACATGGCACTGACTACGCCTTCGGTGTTGTGCATCGTGGACTCCCCTTCTGAGGCCCAAGTGTACGAAGGGCTGGGGATGGGGCCTATGCTACTTGGGTACTGGGCGGGGGCTGCGATGGGATAAGACGGGCCCGGTCACGGGCCCGGCACTTAGGATGTAAGACCGGCCTTGAACAACATGCCAACGGCCACCAGCACGCATAGGCCGGCAAACCCCACCTGCAAGGTGCGGGCGGGAACCCGCGCGCACAGGCGCCGGCCGACCAGCATGCCGACGACACTCGCACCGATGAACACCCAGCCCAGCGGCTCTATGCGCACGCCCGCGTGGAACGCGCCGCCCACGCCGATCAACGAGATCAGGCTGATCACCATCAAGGAGGTGGCGACGATGCCGCGCATCTGCACATCGGTGAGTTGCTTGAATGCCGGCACGATCAGGAAGCCGCCACCCACCCCCAGCAGCCCCGACACCGCACCGGTCACGGCGCCCAGCGCAGCCAGCGTCGCGCTGCACTTGGCGGTCCAGGCCAGGCGCCCGGTCTGCTGGTTGAGCATGCAGTTCTTCTGGCCCCAGGAAGCGGCACCATGGTCACTCGGCCCCGCCTCGACCTTTTCGCGCTGCAACATGCGCCAGGCCACCAGCACCATCAACCCGCTGAAGAGGCCCATCAGCAGGTGCTCCGGCAATTGGTGGGCGAGGAACACCCCCAGGGGTGAAAACAGGCCACCGAGCACAGCGATCAACAGCGCCGCGCGATAACGAACCAACCCATGGCGCAACCCATCGACCGCACCGACGGCCGCAGCCGCGCCGACGGCGAGCAGCGATACCGGCGCGGCCTGGGTCATGCTCAGACCCAGCCCCAGCACCAACGCCGGTACCCCGAGGATACCGCCGCCCGCGCCGGTCAAGCCCATCACCACGCCCATCAGTAAGCCCAACACACTGGCCAGCAGCATTCAGTCCACCTTGCTCAGGCGGGTCAGCCATTCGCGGCCCTTGAGCATGCCGTTCCAGTAGAACCATGGCAGCAGGGTCGCCTTGAGGAACCACATCGAACGCCGCGCCCGGGTCGGGTCGAGGGGAAAGGTCGGCAGCAGCTTGCCGCCGTAGCCGAACTCGGCCAACACCACCTTGCCCTTCTCCACCGTCAGCGGGCAGGAACCGTAGCCGTCATACTTGAGCGGCAGCGGCGCTTGCTTGCGCAGGGCCAGCAGGTTTTCGGCAACCACCACGATTTGCTTGCGTACCGCAGCGGCGGTCTTGGCGTTGGTGGTGGAGCACACATCGCCCAGGCCGAAGATGTGCGGGTAACGCACATGTTGCAGGCTGTGGGGATTCACCTCGCACCAGCCGGCGGCATCGGCCAAGGCGCTGTGGCGGATGAAGTCCGGTGACACTTGCGGTGGCACCACATGCAGCAGGTCGAAGGTTTTTTCCTGGAGCGTGACGTTACCCTCGGTGTCCTTCACTTCGAACCAGGCTTTGCGGGCCGGGCCATCGACTTTCACCAGGTTGGAATTGAACGCCAGCCGGGCGTTGTACTTTTCCACGTATTTCATCAACGGCGGTACAAAGGTCGCCACACCGAACAGCGCAGCGCCCGCCAGGTTGAATTCCACGTCGAGGCTGTTCAGGCGGCCTTGCTTGAGCCAGTGATCGCAGGACAGGTACATCGCCTTTTGCGGTGCGCCCGCGCATTTGATCGGCATCGCCGGCTGGGTAAAGATTGCCTTGCCGCCCTTGAGTTGCTGCACCAATTGCCAGGTGTAGGCGGCATGTTCATAGCTGTAATTGGACGTGACGCCGTTCTGGCCAAGGGTCTCTTGCAGGCCCTCGACCTTCTCCCAGGCCAGGCGCAGGCCGGGGCACACGATGAGGTTGTTCCAAGTGACGCGTTGCCCACTGTCGAGCACCAGGCTGCGCTCGTCCGGCAGCAATTCGGTGACGGCGGCCTGCACCCAGGTGACGCCATTGGGCAGCACGTCGGCCAGCGGGCGGCGGGTCTTTTTCACGTCATAGGCGCCACCGCCCACCAGCGTCCAGGCCGGCTGGTAGCAGTGGTGATCGCTCGGTTCAATCAAGGTGATGTTCAGGTGGGGGTCGCGCTTGAGCAGGCTGGCCAGCAGGCCAATGCCTGCCGAGCCGCCGCCGATGACTACGATATCGCCACTGATGGTTGGGCCACCGTGTTGGTCATTCATGGTCGATCGCCTTCTTGTTGCATTCACACAAGGGTCGCTGCCGGATGGCGTCACGCCCAGCTTTTTATGACCGCGCCGCAGTACAGCCCGGACAGGGTCTTCATCACTTGAATCACTTCGTGGCTGGCCAGCCCGTAGAAAATGTATTTGCCTTCCCGACGGGTAGCGACCAAGCCTTCATCACGCAGGATGCCCAGTTGTTGCGACAGAGTGGGCTGGCGTACGCCGGTCATGGTTTCCAGCTCGCCCACGTTGCGCTCGCCCTGGGTCAACTGGCAGAGAATCAACAAACGATCCTCGTTGGCCAACGCCTTGAGCAACGTACAGGCCTTGGACGCCGATGCACGCAGCTGGGCGACTTCGCCTTCACTCAACGTAGATTCCATTTGCCTCAGGTCCTTTCCGTCACTTAAGCTCAAAACATTATGTGTAAATGTAAAGTGATTGTAATCACTTTTTTCAGCATCAGGGGCAGCCGTCATGTCAGCGTTGATTCAATCCTTTCTGGACGAGGCGTCGTCGACCTACACCTACATTGTCTATGAAGCGGACGGCGGGCAGTGCGCCATCGTCGACTCGGTGCTCAACTACGACCCCGCGTCCGGGCGTACCGACACGCGCCAGGCGGACAAAGTCATCAGCTTTGTCCGGGAACACCAGTTGCAGGTGCAATGGCTGCTGGAAACCCATGCCCACGCCGACCACCTGTCCGCTGCGCCGTACCTGCGCCGCACCCTGGGTGGCAAGATCGCCATTGGCCAGTGCATCAGCAAGGTGCAGGGCGTATTCAAGAATCTGTTCAACCTGGAGCCGGAATTCCGGGCGGACGGATCGCAGTTCGATCATTTGTTTGCGCCGGACGAGCTCTTCCACATCGGCGGCTTGAAAGCCCAGGCGTTGCATGTGCCCGGGCATACCCCGGCAGACATGGCCTACCTGATCGAAGGTCGGTTGATCCTGGTGGGTGACACCCTGTTCATGCCCGATGTCGGCACCGCCCGCTGCGACTTCCCCGGCGGCGATGCGCGGCAGTTGTACGCGTCGATGCGCAAGTTGCTGGACTTCCCGCTGGAAACCCAACTGTACGTGTGCCATGACTATCCGCCTGAAGGACGTGAGGCCAAGTGCCTGACGACCGTGGCTGAGCAGCGCGCGGGAAATATTCATGTGCATGACGGCGTGGATGAAGCGGCATTCGTGGCCATGCGCACGCAGCGCGATGCGGGGCTGGGCATGCCGACGCTGCTGCTGCCGGCGATCCAGGTGAACGTACGGGCGGGGAATATGCCGCCGGCGGAAGACAACGGTGTGGTGTACCTGAAGATCCCGCTCAACCAGCTCTGAGGGACTCAGTCAAAATAAGAGCCACTGCCCTAATGCCAGTCAGTTAAGGAGGAGCATAGTCACTGTGGCGAGGGCGCTTGCTCCCGCTGGGTCGCGCAGCGGCCCCAGCTTTGGACTTGAAAAGACTGGGCCTGCTACGCAGTCCAACGGGAGCAAGCTCCCTCGCCACAGGTTACTGGTTGTCCGCTCTATCGTTTAACTGTCTGGAAAGCCACTCTCAGGAGAAATGCCAGTCAGTCAGGAGGAGCATAGGCACTGTGGCGAGGGAGCTTGCTCCCGCGGGGTCGCGAAGCGGCCCCAAGCTTTGGGCTTGAAAAGACTGGGCCTGCTACGCAGTCCACCGGGAGCAAGCTCCCTCGCCACAAGTTACTCGTTGTCCGCTCTATCGTTTAACTGTCGGGAAAGCCACTCTCAGGAGAAATGCCAGTCAGTCAGGAGGAGCATAGTCACTGTGGCGAGGGAGCTTGCTCCCGCTGGGTCGCGCAGCGGCCCCAGCTTTGGGCTTGAAAAGACTGAGCCTGCTACGCAGTCCAACGGGAGCAAGCTCCCTCGCCACAGGTTACTCGTTGTCCGCTCTATCGTTTAACTGTCTGGAAAGCCACTGCCCCGGGTAATTCCGGACCATAACGTGTCGACCCGCTTGAAGCCCCATTCTTGAGCTGTGGTGCGGCCGACGATCTTGTCGGGCTGCTTGGCCAGGTCGACTTCAACCTGGGTCAACGGCAACCTTGAATGCACGGAAAAGAACACCTTGACGATCGGCGTCAGCAACGAGCCGGGGTTCTGTTCGACGACCACCGCAATACGACCACTCGCCAGGCGCACCAGGGCGCCTACCGGGTAAATGCCCACGCAGCGGACAAAGGCCTGGAACACCCGCTCATCAAAATGGCCTTTCCACTCCGCCATTTTCTGAATCGCCTCAGCGGGGCCCCACGCCTTCTTGTAGGGGCGGTCGGACGTGATGGCGTCGTACACGTCACACACCGCGCCCATCTGTGCGAACAGGCTGATCTGGTCCTGTACCAGGCCGTGGGGGTAGCCGCTGCCGTCGCATTTTTCATGGTGATGCAGGCACACATCCAACACCAGGGCGCTGATCCGGGGTGACAGGCGCAACAGCTCGGCGCCCAGCACCGGGTGCTTGCGCACAATGCCAAACTCCCCTTCGGTCAAGGCACCCGGTTTGTTCAGGATCGGTTCGGGAACACTCATCTTGCCCACGTCATGAAACAACCCCGCCAGGCCCGCCTCCTGCACCAACTCCGGTGCCAGGTCCAACTGACGCGCCAGGGCGATCATCAATCCGCAGACGGACACCGAATGCATGTAGGTGTATTCGTTTGCGGTCTTCAGGCGCGCCAGGCTGATCAGCGCATGGGGATGACGCAGAATGGACTGGGAAATTTCGTCCACCAGCGCGGCCGCCTGGGTCGGTTCCACCGCCCGCCCCATACGCAGGTCGCCAAACATTTCGATCAACGCGCGCTTGGCCAGGGCACACACCTTGACCGCGCGGGCCACCTCGACCTTGAGGTCGACAGGCTCGGACGGCGTCGGTCGCGGCGGCGCCACGACCTGCTGCTCCGGGCTGGGCGCGACGCTGGGGCTGACGTCACAGCCCTTGAGGGTATCGATCCATACACCGCGCACAGGAGCGTCGCGCAAACGCTGCACATCCTCGGCCTGGCGCAGCAGAAAGCTGGTTTTCCAGAAGCCGTGATCCATCCAGGCCCCATCCAGTTTATGGACGTACATCCCCTGGACGACTTGCGATGCAGAAATGCACTTCAACATCCCTCCCCCCTCACGACCGCGATCCTGCGGTCAAGCTATGGAGAACTTCCCAACGATCTGCTTGAGGTCTACCGCCAACCTGGACAGCTCATGACTGGCCGTAGACGTCTGGCTGGCCGCCGAAGAACTCTGGATAGACAAATCGCGAATGCTGATCAGGTTCTGGTCAACGGAACGCGCCACCTGAGCCTGCTGTTCCGAAGCGGTCGCGATCATCAGGTTGCGCTCGTTGATGTCGGTAATGGCTTGGGTGATCTGGGTAATGGCCACGCCGGCTTCATGGGCAACTTTCAAGGAATCCATCGCCTCGTCGCGATTGAGGGCCATGGACGCCACTGCCTCGCTCGAACAGCTCTGGATCCTGGCAATCATCTGTTCGATTTCCTGGGTCGACGTTTGCGTTCTATGGGCCAACGCCCTTACTTCGTCGGCCACTACCGCAAAACCTCGGCCCTGCTCCCCGGCCCGCGCTGCCTCAATCGCCGCATTCAAGGCGAGCAAATTGGTTTGTTCGGCAATGGAGCGAATCACTTCCACCACCCGGGCAATGTCTTGGGCCTGCTTGGCCAGCCCTTCGACTTCCACCCCGGTCTGCTGCACCGTGGTACTCAACTTCTCAATCGATGCAATGGTTTGCGTCACACGCTCCTGGCCCACTTTGGCCGAGCGCTGGGAGTCTTGCGTCGACTGGGAAGCAGACACCGCATTCCTCGCTACTTCCTCCACCGCTGCGGTCATCTCATTAACCGCCGTGGCGGCCTGGTCAGTCTCCATACTCTGGCGCTCGATGCCGGCGGTGGACTCGCGAGTGATCGCACTCATTTCCTCCGCTGCCGAAGCCAACTGCCCGGACGCCTCCGATATATGCTGCAGGGTGCTTTTCAGGTTCATCTGCATGGCGGCGGTCGACCTTTGCAGGTCGGTCAATTCGTCCTTGCCGCTGATGGCAATGGTCAGGCGCAGATCACCGTCGGCGATTTTGCCGGTCGATATCAACAACTCACGCACCGGGTTGATGATGCTGCGGGTAAACAGGCGTGCCACTACCACGGCGATCAGCACCGAGCTGACCATCAACACCCAGGTGAACAAACGGGCGGCATCATGCTCATTGGAGGCGACTTGCACCGTCGACGTGGAGCCTCGTTCATTGATCGCTATCAACTCGTCCATGGCCTTTTGCGCCTGGGCCCCAATAGGGCCGTTGACGTCACGCAAGTACGCCGCCATCTGCTCAGGGGAAAAGGTGGAGGCCTGGGCCAGAAACTCATCCGTTTTCTGGCTGTAACTCTTTATGTTGGTGAGTACTTCGTTGTACTTGGCTTGTTCCTCGGGGCTCGACACCTTGCTTGCATAGCTATCGGCAACTTGCAGCGCCTCATCGCGCGCGGCCTTGACCTTTTCAAGGGAGGCAGGGTCCTTGGCGCTGTACTCCATGGCATAGCGACGCAGATCCAGACGTAGTTTGTAAAAAGCCGAGTCCATCTTGCCCGCCAGGCGAATACTGGGAAGCCAGTTGGCGCCTACTTCGACCGTCGACGAATACATCTTGTCGACTTTTATGAGGGTCATTGCGCCTTGTATCAGCAGGAGGGAACAAACCACACCGAAGCACAGGGTGGTACGAAAGTTCAGCTTAAAGGATCTCATGGACATGCGGCTCACCCTTCCCTTGGCCGCGTAGGACGCGGCTTGACGAATACAACTGTGTACAAGTGAAGGTGAAAAAAGTGTGACTGTCCAAGCGATTTTTTATCGAAGCCGCCCAATAAAAGTGCGATTAATTACGTAGCTAAATATCGAAAAAACAGTCTCTTCCGATTATTTACCATCACACCATCAGCCCATCCCGCGGCAATGGCAGTGCCGTTTTATAACGCACTTGTTTGAGGGCAAAACTGGAGCGGATGTTGGCCACACCCGGCACTTTGGTCAGAAAATCCATCATGAAGCGCTCCAACGACTGGATCGTCGGTACCAACACCCGGATCAGATAGTCCGGGTCGCCCGCCATCAAATAGCACTCCATCACTTCCGGCCGGTCCGAAATCGCCCCTTCGAACTGCTGCAACGCCAGTTCATTCTGCTTTTCCAGGCTGACATGGATGAACACGTTGACGTGCAGCCCCAACAGATCGGCGTCCAGCAGCGTGACCTGGTCACGAATCAGGCCCAACTCCTCCATCGCCTTCACCCGGTTGAAACACGGTGTGGGCGACAGGTTCACCGAACGCGCCAGGTCGGCGTTGGTGATGCGAGCGTTCTCCTGCAAAGCGTTGAGAATGCCGATATCGGTACGGTCCAGTTTGCGCATGAGACAAAATCACCTGTTTATTATGTTTATGCAGTTTTTTTATCCGCAAATGGTCTCGGGTGCAACGAAACAGAGATAAATATTCTTCTACGCCACGCCTATGATTGTTGTAGGACAAGATTTCTCCTACCCGGAGTCTGACTGTCAGCTAGCGCGCCCACTACAAGAAATTCACAAGATAGAGCGTAGAAAGCCATGACCCAGCAGTACGAACCGCTGCGCCTGCACGTTCCCGAACCCTCGGGCCGCCCAGGCTGCAAGACCGACTTTACCTACCTGCGCCTGAATGACGCCGGCCTGGTGCGCAAACCCGCCATCGACGTAGAACCCGCCGACACCGCCGACCTGGCCAAAGGCCTGATCCGCGTGCTCGACGACCAGGGCCAGGCGCTTGGTCCATGGGCTGAAGGTGTTTCAGTCGAGATTAAGCGCCGCGGCATGCGCGCCATGCTCAAGACGCGGATCTTCGACAACCGCATGGTGGTCGCCCAGCGTCAGAAGAAAATGTCGTTCTACATGCAAAGCCTCGGCGAAGAAGCCATCGGCAGTGCCCAGGCCCTGGCCTTGAACATCGACGACATGTGCTTCCCTACCTACCGCCAGCAAAGCATCCTGATGGCGCGTGAAGTACCGCTGGTGGA
The DNA here is from genome assembly GCF_023242545.1 of Pseudomonas sp. MWU13-2517. NCBI lineage: Bacteria > Pseudomonadati > Pseudomonadota > Gammaproteobacteria > Pseudomonadales > Pseudomonadaceae > Pseudomonas > Pseudomonas sp. MWU13-2517. The sequence continues at coordinate 70,147 of NZ_JALMFA010000009.1, forward strand.
CCTGATCTGCCAACTGCTGTCCAACGAACGCGACCCGCTCAAGGGCCGTCAGTTGCCTATCATGTACTCGGTGAAAGACGCCGGTTTCTTCACTATTTCCGGCAACCTCGCCACCCAATTCGTACAAGGCGTGGGCTGGGGCATGGCCTCGGCCATCAAGGGCGATACCAAGATCGCCTCGGCCTGGATCGGCGACGGCGCCACCGCCGAATCCGACTTCCACACCGCCCTCACCTTCGCCCACGTGTACCGTGCACCGGTGATCCTCAACGTGGTCAACAACCAGTGGGCCATCTCCACCTTCCAGGCCATTGCCGGCGGTGAAGCCACCACCTTCGCCGGACGCGGCGTCGGTTGCGGTATCGCCTCCCTGCGCGTGGACGGCAACGACTTTATCGCGGTGTACGCCGCCTCCGCCTGGGCTGCCGAGCGTGCGCGCCGCAACCTGGGGCCTAGCCTGATCGAATGGGTGACCTACCGCGCCGGCCCGCACTCGACCTCCGATGATCCGTCCAAATACCGCCCCGCCGATGACTGGAGCCACTTCCCCCTGGGCGATCCGATTGCCCGCCTCAAGCAGCACCTGATCCAGATTGGCAAGTGGTCCGAAGAGGAACATGCCGCGGTCAGTGCCGAACTCGAAGCCGAAGTGATCGCCGCGCAAAAACAGGCCGAACAGTACGGCACCCTCGCCGGCGGCCAGATTCCAAGCGCCGCGACCATGTTCGAAGACGTCTACAAAGAGATGCCGGAGCACTTGAAGCGCCAGCGTCAAGAGTTGGGGATCTGACATGAACGATCACAACAACAGCATCGAATTGGAAACCGCCATGACCACCACCACCATGACCATGATCCAGGCCCTGCGCTCGGCCATGGATGTGATGCTCGAACGTGACGACAACGTGGTGGTGTTCGGCCAGGACGTCGGTTACTTCGGCGGCGTGTTCCGTTGCACCGAAGGGTTGCAGAACAAGTACGGCAGTTCGCGGGTGTTCGACGCGCCGATCTCGGAAAGCGGGATTATCGGCGTGGCCGTGGGCATGGGCGCCTATGGCCTGCGCCCGGTCGCCGAGATCCAGTTCGCCGACTACGTCTACCCCGCCACTGACCAGATCATCTCGGAAGCGGCCCGCCTGCGTTATCGCTCGGCCGGCCAGTTCACCGCGCCGCTGACCATGCGCATGCCCTGCGGCGGCGGTATCTACGGTGGCCAGACCCACAGCCAGAGTATCGAGGCGGTGTTCACCCAGGTCTGCGGCCTGCGCACGGTGATGCCTTCCAACCCCTACGACGCCAAAGGCCTGTTGATCGCCTCGATCGAAAACGATGACCCGGTAATCTTCCTCGAGCCCAAGCGCCTCTACAACGGCCCGTTCGATGGGCATCACGATCGCCCCGTCACGCCGTGGTCGAAACACCCGCAAGCGCAAGTGCCGGACGGTTACTACACCGTGCCGCTGGACGTGGCCGCTATCGTGCGCCCGGGCTCCGCCGTGACTGTGCTGACCTACGGCACCACCGTGTATGTGTCGCAAGTTGCCGCCGAAGAAACCGGCATCGACGCCGAGGTCATCGACCTGCGCAGCCTGTGGCCGCTGGACCTGGAAACCATCGTCAAATCGGTGAAAAAGACCGGTCGTTGCGTGGTGGTGCATGAAGCCACGCGCACCTGCGGTTTTGGTGCCGAGCTGGTGTCGTTGGTGCAAGAGCATTGCTTCCATCACCTGGAAGCGCCGATCGAGCGCGTCACCGGTTGGGACACCCCCTACCCGCACGCGCAGGAGTGGGCGTATTTCCCAGGGCCGTCCCGAGTGGGCGCGGCGTTGAAACGGGTCATGGAGGTCTGAATGGGCACGCACGTTATCAAGATGCCGGACATTGGCGAAGGCATCGCGGAAGTGGAACTGTCGGTGTGGCATGTGAAGGTCGGCGACATGGTCGTCGAAGACCAGGTGCTGGCGGATGTGATGACCGACAAGGCGATGGTGGACATTCCCTCGCCGGTGCACGGCAGGGTGATTTCCCTCGGCGGCGAGCCTGGCGAGGTCATGGCCGTGGGCAGTATTCTGATCAGCATTGAAGTGGAAGGCGCGGGGAACACCAAGGATGTGCCGGTAGCGGCTGAGCCCGTCAAGGCGGCGCCGGCTCCCGTTATCGAAGCCAAGCCGGCACCCGTCGTGGTTGAAACCAAGGCGCCGGCCAAGCCTGCCGCAGCGCCCGTCGCCCGCGATGCCGGTGAGCGCCCCCTGGCCTCCCCCGCCGTGCGCAAACATGCGCTGGACGCGGGTATCCAACTGCGCCTGGTCCAGGGCACGGGCCCGGCCGGCCGGATCCTGCACGAAGACCTCGACGCCTACCTGCAACAGGGGGCGGCGAAAGCATCGACGGCAGCCAACCCCTACGCCGAACGCAACGACGAAACACAGATCCCGGTGATCGGCATGCGCCGCAAGATCGCCCAGCGCATGCAGGATGCAATCCGGCGCGCCGCGCATTTCAGTTACGTGGAAGAAATCGACGTCACCGCCCTGGACGAGCTGCGCGTGCACCTCAATGAGAAGCACGGCGCCACGCGCGGCAAGCTGACCCTGCTGCCGTTTATCGTGCGTGCGATGGTGGTGGCGCTGCGCGACTTCCCGCAGATCAATGCGCGTTACGACGACGAAGCCCAGGTCATCACCCGTCTTGGCGCGGTGCATGTGGGTGTCGCTACCCAGAGCGACGTGGGCCTGATGGTGCCGGTGGTGCGTCACGCCGAGGCTCGCAGCCTGTGGGGCAATGCCGCAGAAATCGCGCGTTTGGCCACGGCCGCGCGCAACGGCAAGGCCAGCCGCGATGAGCTGTCCGGTTCAAGCATTACCTTGACCAGCCTGGGCGCCCTGGGCGGTATCGTCAGCACGCCGGTGCTGAACCTGCCGGAAGTGGCGATTGTCGGCGTCAACCGCATTGTGGAGCGGCCGATGGTGATCAAGGGCCAGATCGTGGTGCGCAAGATGATGAACCTCTCCAGCTCCTTCGATCACCGCGTGGTCGATGGCATGGACGCGGCGCAATTCATCCAGGCCATTCGTGGCCTGCTCGAACAACCCGCCAGCCTGTTCCTGGAGTAACGGCATGACTCAGACATTGCACACTACGCTGCTGATTATCGGCGGCGGCCCCGGCGGGTATGTAGCCGCGATCCGTGCCGGCCAGTTGGGCATCCCGACCATTCTGGTGGAAGGCCAGGCGCTGGGCGGGACGTGCCTGAACATCGGCTGCATCCCATCCAAGGCCCTGATCCATGTGGCCGAGCAGTTCCAGCAAACCGTGCATCACAGCCAGGGTTCGCAGTTGGGTATCGAAGTGGATGTACCGACCCTGGACATCCGCAAAAGCGTGGAATGGAAAAACGGCATCGTCGACCGCCTGACCACCGGCGTCGCCGCGTTGCTGAAAAAGCACAAGGTCCAGGTGATCCATGGCTGGGCCAACGTGGTGGACGGCAAGACCATCGAGGTGGGCGAGCAGCGTATTCACTGCGAACACCTGCTGCTGGCCACCGGCTCGAAAAGCGTCAACTTGCCGATGTTGCCGTTGGGTGGCCCGGTCATCTCTTCCACCGAAGCGTTGGCACCTACCCATGTGCCCAAGCGGTTGATCGTGGTGGGTGGGGGTTATATCGGCCTGGAGCTGGGCACGGCCTACCGCAAGCTGGGCGCCGAGGTCAGTGTGGTCGAGGCACAGGAGCGGATCCTGCCGGCCTATGACAGCGAGCTGACACTGCCGGTGGCGGAAGCGCTCAAGCAGTTGGGCGTGAAGTTGTATCTCAAGCACAGCGTCACCGGGTTTGAAAACAACCGCCTGCAAGTGCGTGACCCGCTTGGCGAGACGCTTTCACTGGAAGCTGACCAGGTGCTGGTGGCCGTAGGGCGCAAACCCAACACCCAGGGTTGGAACCTCGAGGCGCTGAACCTTGCGATGAACGGGTCGGCAATCAAGATCGACCAGCATTGCCAGACCAGCATGCGCAACGTATGGGCCATCGGCGACCTGAGCGGCGAGCCGATGCTGGCGCACAGGGCCATGGCCCAGGGCGAGATGGTCGCCGAACTGATCAGCGGCAAACACCGTGAGTTCAACCCGGCGGCAATCCCCGCGGTGTGCTTTACCGATCCCGAATTGGTGGTGGTCGGCAAGACCCCGGATGAGGCCAAGGCAGCAGGCTTGGATTGCATCGTCTCGAGCTTCCCGTTTGCAGCCAATGGCCGGGCCATGACCCTGGAATCGAAAACCGGCTTCGTACGGGTGGTGGCGCGGCGTGACAACCACCTGATCGTCGGTTGGCAAGCGGTGGGCGTCGGTGTGTCCGAACTGTCCACCGCCTTCGGCCTGAGCCTGGAAATGGGCGCGCGCCTGGAAGACGTGGCCGGCACCATCCATGCCCACCCGACCCTGGGTGAAGCGGTGCAGGAAGCCGCGCTACGGGCACTGGGGCATGCCTTGCACCTTTGACCGGAAAGGCTTTGTGGCGAAGGAGCTTGCTCCCGCCGGGGTGCGAGGCGCCCCTAAAAGCTGGCGCATGCTACGCAGTCGAGCGGGAGCAAGCTCCCTCGCCACTATCAGCCCGCTCCCACACACAGCCAGAATGCAGTATTGTTGTGCCCATTCAGAAAAAAACCGACTTGACCAGAGATTAGAGGGTGTCATGGGTAACGAGAGCATCAATTGGGACAAGCTGGGCTTTGACTACATCAAGACCGACAAGCGGTTTCTCCAGGTCTGGAAAAACGGCGACTGGCAAGAAGGCACCCTGACCGACGACAACGTGCTGCACATCAGCGAGGGCTCCACCGCCCTGCACTATGGCCAGCAGTGCTTCGAGGGCCTCAAGGCCTACCGTTGCAAGGACGGCTCGATCAACCTGTTCCGCCCGGACCAGAACGCCGCCCGCATGCAACGCAGCTGCGCGCGCCTGCTGATGCCGCATGTGCCGACCGACGTGTTCATCGATGCCTGCAAGCAAGTGGTCAAGGCCAACGAGCGGTTCATTCCGCCGTATGGCAGCGGCGGCGCGCTGTACCTGCGCCCGTTCGTGATCGGTACCGGTGACAACATCGGCGTGCGCACCGCGCCGGAGTTCATCTTCTCGGTGTTCGCAATCCCGGTCGGCGCCTACTTCAAGGGCGGCCTGGTGCCACACAACTTCCAGATTTCCACCTTCGACCGCGCCGCCCCACAGGGCACCGGTGCCGCCAAGGTCGGTGGCAACTACGCCGCCAGCCTGATGCCGGGCTCCGAGGCGAAGAAATCCGGCTTCGCCGACGCGATCTACCTGGACCCGCTGACCCATTCGAAAATCGAAGAAGTCGGTTCGGCCAACTTCTTCGGGATCACCCACGACAACCAGTTCATCACGCCGAAGTCGCCTTCGGTACTGCCAGGCATCACTCGCCTGTCGCTGATCGAACTGGCCAAGACCCGACTGGGCCTGGAAGTGGTCGAGGGCGAAGTGTTCATCGACAAGCTGGATCAGTTCAAGGAAGCCGGTGCCTGCGGTACTGCCGCAGTGATCTCGCCGATTGGTGGCATCCAGTACAACGGCGAGCTACATGTGTTCCACAGCGAGACCGAAGTCGGCCCGATCACCCAGAAGCTCTACAAAGAGCTGACCGGCGTGCAGACCGGCGAAGTTGAAGCGCCGGCGGGTTGGATCGTCAAGGTCTAAGCCGGAGCCCGCAGCGCCGCAAAGCGAATGTGGGAGGGACCTGCTCCCTCCCACATTTAATCTGCAGTGTTCTCAGGATGGGGACGGGATATTCGCGGCGATCTTCTTGCCCATGCTGATCCTCGGTTCCACCCCATACCCCAACGCCTCATAAAACCCCGCCACCCCCTCATTACCGCCGGTGATCTGCAGGTTGATCTTCATGCAGCCCAGCGCCGTCAGCGCCTGCTCCGCATGGCGCACCAACGAGGCGCCCAGGCCCTGGCGCCGATAGTCCGCGTGCACCGCCACCGAATACAGCCAGCCGCGATGACCGTCGTACCCGGCAAGGATTGTCCCTATCACCGCCTTTTTGTCCGTCGCGACGAAGAACAGCCCATCGTTGACCGCCAGTTTCTTATCAATCGCCAGCGTCGGCAGGTTATGGGCAGTGTCATAGCCAAACGCTTGCTGCCACAGCGCAACCACTTGCGCGCGGTGCTGGCGATCACGGTAGGGGCCGATGGGATGGCGGGAGGACAGTGATTTTTCCATCACCAAGGTGCGTTCATTGCCGTGATAGACATCGCGCACGGTATGAAAACCCAGCTTGGCGTAGAACGGTTCGGCCGTCAGCGAGGAAGGTACGCTCAGGGTGGTCACTCCGGCTTCGCGGGCGCGCAGCTCGATCTCAATCATCAACAACCGGCCAATCCCCTGCCCTTGCAGGCTCGGGTTGACGAACACCGAACGCACCACATTGGCATCAAGGGCTGCGGTGGCCACGATCACCTGATCCTGAATCGCCACCAGCACGACCCGGCGCTTGAGCAATGCCAACACCGCGTCCGGTGTGAAGTTGCTCGCGACCCGCGCGATCACCTCGGCCGGGTAATCCTGCGCATTGCTGCTGTACAAGGCAGCCAGGATGACCTGACTGATCCCCTCGGCATCGGTGGTTTGGGCAAGACGGACAGCGGTAGACATGATCTCTCCTGGCTGACGGCGTTATGGCAGACGCCACAATACCAAGGTGCAAGGAGGCTTGCTCCCGATTGCGCCAGATCAGTGATTTTTTTGACCGCACACCGCCCCTGCCTCATTCGAGCCCATTTCAAACGCGACAGCCGATTCGGCTGTCTCACTGCCCTTTTCAGCTTTCCCGGCTGAGGCGTCCCGCCGTTTCAGCCGGGATTCACCCGGCACAACGCACAAAATAGCGCCACAGTTCACCCCATGGATTTCGTGCACCCATGCAAACCACCAACACTGTCTTGATGATCCGCCCGGCGCGCTTTGCCTTTAACCCGGACACCGCGATCAACAATCGCTTCCAACGTCCGCCCCTCGACCCGTTCGGTGCGCAGCAGAAAGCGCTGGAAGAGTTCGACGGTTATGTCGATACCTTGCGCAACCACGGCGTGGAAGTACTGGTGGTACAGGACACGCCGGCGCCTCACACGCCCGACTCGATCTTTCCCAACAACTGGTGGAGCAGCCACGCCGACGGCAGCCTGGTGCTGTACCCGATGGAAGGCCAGAACCGACGACTGGAACGCAACAAGGGTGTGCTGCAAGTGCTGGAGCAGCGTTTTGCGATCAACCACACCATCGACCTGAGCCACCTGGAGCAACAGAACATCTTTCTCGAAGGCACCGGCAGCATGGTGCTCGACCGCCAGCACCGCATCAGCTACGCCTGCCACTCCGGGCGTACTCATCAAGACGCCCTGCGCCAGTTTGCCGAACGCCTCGACTACCGGTTGTGCGTATTCCATGCCGTCGACCGCCACCAGGCGCCGATCTACCACAGCAACGTGATGATGAGCGTCGGCCGCGACCTCTCGGTGGTGTGCCTGCACGCCTTGCCCGATGCCGACGAACGCCAGGCCCTGGAACGCTCCCTGCGCGACACCGGCAAGGACATCCTCGGCCTCGACTTCGGCCAGCTCGAAGCCTTCGCCGGCAACATGCTCGAAGTGCACGACCGCGACGGCCAGCCCCTGCTGGTGATGTCCGCCAGCGCCTGGGGCGCCCTGCAACCGACGCAACGCCAGCATGTGGAACGTCACGCCCGCCCGGTGGTGGTGAACATCGACAACATCGAACGCATCGGCGGCGGCAGCGCCCGCTGCATGCTGGCGGAAGTGCATCTGCCTGCCCGCCCCTCATTTCAATAAGGAGTCTTGCCATGACCCGTTACATCGACGTCAACGACCTCTGCTACCTGGTCTCGCAGAAAGGCCTGCCAACCTGCATCAGCGAAATGGCCGAGTACATCCGCGCCGACTACCTGCGCTGGCAGGATTTCGAAAAATGCGCGCGCCTGGCCAACCATTCGCCGGACGGCGTGATCGAGTTGATGCCGGTATCCGACGCTTCGCTGTACGCTTTCAAATACGTCAACGGCCATCCGAAAAATACCCAGGCCGGCATGCTCACCGTGATGGCCTTCGGTGCCCTGGGCGATGTGGATACCGGCCGGCCGGTACTGCTGGCGGAAATGACCCTGACCACCGCGATCCGCACCGCCGCTACCTCGGCACTGGTGGCTCGCTACCTGGCCCGCGACAACTGCCGCAGCATGGCGTTGATCGGTAACGGCTCGCAAAGTGAATTCCAGGCCCTGGCGTTCCACACCATGCTCGGTATCAATGAAATCCGCCTGTTCGATATCGACGCCAAGGCCACCGCCAAACTCGCCGCCAACCTCAAAGCGTTCCCGGCAATCAAGGTGATCCTGGCCGGCAGCGTGGCCGAAGCGGTGAAAGGTGCGGACATCGTCACCACCGTGACCGCCGACAAAGCCTACGCAACCATCCTCACCGACGACATGATCGAACCGGGCATGCACCTGAATGCCGTGGGCGGTGATTGCCCGGGCAAGACTGAGCTGGACCGACGCATCGTCGAGCGCGCCCAGGTGATCGTCGAATACGAACCGCAGAGCCGCATCGAAGGGGAAATCCAGCACATGCCGGAAGACTCGCCGGTGACCGAGCTGTGGCAAGTGATCAATGGCCAGAAGCCGGGCCGCGAAAATGCGCGACAAGTCACCCTGTTCGACTCGGTGGGCTTTGCCATCGAAGACTATTCGGCCCTGCGCTACGTGCTGGATGTGGCCAAGGCCCTGGACGTAGGCCGCGAACTGGAGCTGGTGCCGGACCTCAGCAACCCGAAAGACTTGTATGCGCGCCTGGCCCAGCAACCGGCGGCACAGCAGAAAAAGCGCGCCTGAGACCGCTCTGGCCTGCCGCTTCAAGCCCGAGGCAGGCCAGAACTTTCCCCCGGAAAAGCCGATTCAGCGCGTGCAACAGCCGATTCCGCTGCATTGCACTTTTTAACAGCACAATTCGCGCTTTATGCATGGGGTAAACGACACAAAAAACGCACCACCATGGAGCATTCTCTGCGCCGACGACAAAGATTTATTTCACCTTTATGACTGCCCCTGACATCAATTACAAAATATAGGGACTTCACCATGACGCCACTGCGATCACTCTTCGCTGCATTGCTGTTGCCACTGTGCGCCACCGCCGCCCAGGCCCAAGACTGGAAAGAAATCCGCTTCGGCGTGTTCCCCGAATATCCCCCCTTCGAATCCGTGGCCGCCGATGGCAGCCTGCAGGGCTTCGATATTGAATTGGGCAATGCAATCTGCGCCAAGCTCGAGGTCAAATGCACCTGGGTACATAACGAATTCGACGGTATGATCCCGGCCCTGCGAGCGCGCAAGTTCGACGCGATCATGTCATCCATGGCCGTGACCCCGGCACGCGAGAAGGTCATCGACTTCACCGACCGGCTGTTCCTCAGCCCGACGTCGGTGATCACCCGCAAAAGCGCCGACTTCGGCGACACCCCGGAATCGTTGAAAGGCAAACAGGTGGGCGTGCTGCAAGGCTCGCTGCAGGAAGCCTATGCCCGTGCGCAACTGGCCAGGCTGGGGGCGCAGATCAAGGCGTACCAGTCCCAGGAACAGAACTACGCCGACCTGCAAAATGGTCGCCTCGATGCCACCCTGACCGACAAGCTCGAAGCCCAGCTCAACTTCCTGTCCAAGCCTGAAGGCGCCGACTTCAAGACCGGCCCGGCCTTCAAGGACCCGACCCTGCCGCTGGATATCGCCATGGGCCTGCGCAAGAACGATCAGGAATTACGTGCGCTGATCAACAAGGGCATCGCCGCCGTGCAGGCCGATGGCACTTATGCGCAGATCCAGAAGAAGTACTTCGGCGATCAGGACATCTACCACGAGTGATGCCAACGCTGCGCCTGCGGGAGAACACATGTGTGGGAGGGGATTGCTCCCCGATGAGTGCGCGCCAGTCGACACGCATTGACTGAGCTGCCGCTATCGGACGCAAGCCCCAGCCACATGCGCCGGTTCCCGCAGGGTATGTCTGCGCCCTTTAGAGATCCCCCCATGAATGAATTCCTCAACTTGCACGGCTACGGCCCGATGCTGGCTCAAGGCGCGTGGATGACGCTCAAGCTGGCATTCCTGGCACTGGCCCTGAGCCTGACCCTCGGCCTGATTGCCGCCGGCGCCAAACTGTCCAGTGCCAAATGGCTGCGCGTGCCGGCTACGCTGTACACCACTTTGATCCGCAGCGTGCCGGACCTGGTGCTGATCCTGCTGATCTTCTACAGCCTGCAACTGTGGCTCAACGACCTGAGTGAAGTGTTCGGCTGGAACTACTTTGAAATCGACCCGTTTACCGCCGGGGTCATCACCCTGGGCTTTATCTATGGCGCGTATTTCACCGAGAACTTTCGCGGCGCGATCCTCAGCGTGCCGGTCGGCCAGCTGGAAGCCGCGACCGCCTATGGCCTGAGCCGCTGGCAGCGTTTTCATCTGGTGCTGTTCCCGCAATTGATGCGCTTCGCCCTACCAGGCCTGGGCAACAACTGGCTGGTGCTGCTCAAATCCACGGCGTTGGTGTCGATCATCGGCTTGTCGGATCTGGTCAAAGCCGCACAGAACGCCGGCAAGACCACCAACGAACCGTTGTATTTCCTGATCCTCGCCGGCCTCGTCTATCTGGTGATCACCACCTTGTCCAACCGTATCCTCAAGCGCCTCGAACGGCGCTACAACCTCGGCATCAAGGGGATGGCGCGATGATCGAACTGTTCCAGCAATACGGCCTGGCCTACCTGTTCAGCGATGGAACGGGCCTGTCCGGCGTGGCCATGACCTTGTGGCTGTTCATTGTCTCGGTGGTGCTGGGGTTTGTACTGTCGATACCACTGGCACTGGCCCGCGTCTCGGAACGCTTCTGGCTGCGCTGGCCGGTGGAGGTCTACACCTACCTGTTTCGCGGCACGCCGTTGTACATCCAACTGCTGATTTGCTACACCGGGCTGTACAGCCTGGAAGTGGTGCAAGACAACGCGCTGCTCAACCAGTTTTTCCGCAATGCACTCAATTGCACCCTGCTGGCGTTTGTGCTCAACACCTGCGCCTACACCGTGGAAATCTTCGCCGGGGCGATCCGCAATATTCCTTACGGCGAAATCGAAGCGGCTTGCGCCTATGGCCTGCATGGCTGGCGGCTCAATCTGTTCGTGGTGGTGCCGGCGGCATTGCGGCGCGCGTTGCCAGCCTACAGCAATGAAATGATCCTGATGCTGCACGCCACCTCGCTGGCGTTCACCGCCACCGTCGCCGACATCCTCAAGGTGGCCCGCGATGCGAATGCCGAGACGTTCCTGACGTTCCAGGCGTTCGGTATCGCCGCCCTGCTGTACATGCTGCTGTCCTTTGCACTGGTGGGCCTGTTTCGACTGGCCGAACGTCGCTGGATGCGCTTCCTTGTTTCTACCCGAGGCTAACCCATGAATCAGTCCGCGCAGGCCCTGGCCGCTTACCCCATCGATGTGCCCATGGCCAAATCCGCAACCGCAGCCATCAAGCTGCAAGTCGAAGGCATCCACAAACGCTACGGCGAACACGAAGTGCTCAAGGGCGTGTCCCTTAACGCCCGCAACGGCGACGTAATCAGCCTGATCGGCGCGAGCGGCTCGGGCAAGAGCACCCTGCTGCGCTGCATCAATTTTCTCGAACAACCGGACGCCGGGGTCATCACCCTGGACGGCATCAGCATCGAAATGCAGCCCGACCGCGCCGGCACCCGCGCGCCGCACCAGGCACAACTGCAAAACCTGCGCACACGCCTGGCCATGGTGTTTCAGCACTTCAACCTGTGGAGCCACATGACCGTGCTGGAAAACATCACCATGGCCCCGCGACGGGTACTGGGCGTAAGCGCCGCCGAGGCGCAGAAACGCGCCCGGCTGTACCTGGACAAAGTCGGCCTGCCGGGCCGCGTGGCGGATCAATACCCGGCGTTTCTATCGGGTGGCCAGCAACAACGCGTGGCCATTGCGCGGGCACTGGCGATGGAACCCGAGATTATTCTGTTCGATGAACCGACCTCCGCGCTGGACCCAGAACTCGTAGGAGAAGTCCTCAAAGTCATACAGACGTTGGCTGAGGAAGGTCGTACCATGCTGATGGTCACCCACGAAATGGGCTTTGCCCGCCAGGTGTCCAGCCAAGTGCTGTTTTTGCACCAGGGCCGGGTCGAGGAACAAGGCGGCGCCGAGATCCTCGACCACCCCAGCAGCGAACGCTTGCAGCAATTTCTTTCCAACCGTTTGAAGTGAACTCATGGATACCAAGGCCAACGGACCCCATTCTTCCCCTGCGCTGGATCGCATCGATGAGGCGATCATCGATGTGTTGCGCCATCAGGGGCGTATCACCTACGAAAAGCTCTCGTCGCTGGTGCACCTGACGCCCAGGCCATGCCTGGAACGGGTGCGCAAGCTTGAGCGACGCGGGGTGATTCGCGGGTATGGGGCGATCATCGATGTACAGATGGTCTCGCCGGGGCTATCGCTGCTGGTGCTGGTGGCGTTGTCCAACCAAAGCGGGCGCTCGGCGCAGAAGGCTTTCGAAGCATGCGTCAAAGCCTGCCCGCAAGTGTTCGAATGCCAACTGATCAGCGGGCCGTTCGACTACAGCCTGCGCATGCGCTGCCGCGATATGGAGCATTACCGCGTGTTGACCGAGACCTGGCTGAACAATGATGAGTTGCACATTGATAAGTTGGTGGCGCACCCGGAGTTGGCGGTAGTGAAGAACACCGCCACCGAGCTGGCGTGAGCGCCACGCCCCAAACACTCTGATCAAATGCGGGAGCGGGCTTGCCCCCCTCCCACACTTTTAACCGTGGCCGCTTGAGATTCTCTTGCCCGGCCTGGTGCCAATCAACTTCGCCTGACCATCCTTCTGTTTCCCCGTCCGCGCTTCGCTGATCAACCCCGGTATCAATTTACCCTCCGGCAGATTCTTCCAGAAACGGCTGGGCAAGTGCCCTTCCATCACTTTGGGGTTCAGGCGCGCCGGGTTGAAGATATGGCTGTAGTAGGTCAGCCACATGCCGCTGTGGGGGTCTTCGACATTCTGCGCCAGTTGTCGCCAGGCCTCGGGGCATTCGCGTTGATGGATCAACTGCTCGCCGTCGTAATAGACCCCATCCAGCGGCGTGGCGATCATCCAGCGATGGCGCCCCATGCGCCCAATAAAATGCTGGCTGGCACTTTCCAGAATGTCATGGGCCGGCTCATGCCACGCGACATACTCCGGAAGCTGCGGCCCCGCCTCGGCCGGCAGCGCAATGAAGCGGACAAATGCATGCAGGTGGTGGGCCTCACGGCTTACCTGTTTGATCCGTCGCTGCAACTCGCTGCCCAACTTGTCCCCCGCCATCATCGCCGTGCGGTCACCATGGCTGACTCGCCACAGCACTTCATACAGCAGGCTCCAGCGCTGGTCGCCGTGGTAACGGGCAGCCGACTCCAGCAACGCCAGCAGTGTCTTGGGAATTCGCGCCTGGAACGGACCCTGCCCGGCAGGAATCGGCTCATCGGTGGCAAACAGATCGGCCACCTCTGCCTCGCCCCAACTCACCTGGCTCGGGTCGACCTGATGGCTGAGCAACCAGCGCGCCTGTTCGCGCCAGGTGCTGAACAGGTTGTCGCATTCCAGGCTGATCATCCCCATAACCCCATTTGTTGCGGCTGCGGACGGTCGCGCAGTTGTTCACGCAGCAACACACTGGTGCTGTCGGCCTGTTGCGGGTGGTAATCACTGGTGATGAAGAACGGCTTGGCCTTGGCCAGCACGCAGCGCATGCGCGCCAGGTCTTCGAAGCGGATCTTGCGTTCACGGCGCAAGTCCACCAGGCGCTGGGTGGTGCGCAAGCCAATGCCGGGGATGCGCGCGATCAACGTAGGTTCGGCGCGGTTCAGGTCCAGGGGGAACACGTCGCGGTTGTCCAGGGCCCAGGCCAGCTTGGGGTCGATATCCAGCGCCAGGTGGCCTGGGCCTTCAAACAGCTCGTTGGCGCTGAAACCGTAGCTGCGCAACAGGAAGTCGGCCTGGTACAAGCGGTGCTCGCGCATCAGCGGTGGTGCCGCCAGTGGCACACTTTTCGGGCTGTTGGGAATGGGGCTGAAGGCCGAGTAATAAACGCGGCGCAGCTTGAAGTTGCCATACAGCGCTTCGGCGCCATGGAGGATGGTGCTGTCGTCGGTGTCATCGGCGCCGACGATCATCTGCGTGCTCTGCCCGGCGGGGGCGAAGCGCGGCGCCCGGGGCTCGTTGAGTACGGTCTGCTCGCCGGTGTAGATGGTGCGCATCGCCTGCTTGATCGAGCCGATCTGTTTCTCCGGCGCGAGGGTTTGCAGGCTGGCGTCGGTGGGCAATTCGATATTGACGCTCAGGCGATCCGCATATCGCCCCGCCTCGGCGATCAGCGCGGGGTCGGCTTCAGGAATGGTCTTGAGGTGAATGTAGCCGCGGAAGTCATGCTCTTCTCGCAGCAGCTTGGCCACGCGCACCAACTGTTCCATGGTGTAGTCGGCCGAACGGATGATGCCGGAACTGAGAAACAGCCCGCTGACGCAATTGCGCCGGTAGAAGTCCAGGGTCAGGGTGACCACCTCCTCGGGGCTGAAGCGCGCGCGGGGCACGTCGCTGGAGCGACGGTTGACGCAATACTGGCAGTCATAGAGGCAGAAGTTGGTGAGCAACACCTTGAGCAATGACACGCAGCGCCCGTCCGGGGTGTAGCTGTGGCAGATGCCCATGCCGTCGGTGGAACCCAGCCCGGCCTTGCCCTCGGAACTGCGCTTGGGCGCACCACTGCTGGCGCAGGAAGCGTCGTACTTGGCGGCGTCGGCGAGGATGCTGAGTTTTTCGATCAACTGCATGGAGGGCTACCGATACTGGTTTTTTGTACAGTATCAGGCAGCCCACCGTGCCACAAGTGCAGCTTGTCAGCTGGCGGTGGCCAACAACAGGTCCTGCACCGAACGCCCCGTGCCGCGATGGCGATCATGCTCAAACAGCGACGCCGCAATTTCATCCGCACGAATCGGCAGCACCGACAGCAAGGTATCGCTCAAACCATGGCTGGCCTGGCTGAAGCCCTGGATATAGACGCCAGCCTTGCAACGTTCATCCGTGATGATGCGGTAATCACGGGCCACTTCGAAGTCGCCCATATAGGCTTGCAGCGGCGCCAACAGCTCGCGGTGTTGCTGGCGCTCATAACCGGTGGCGAGGATGACGGCGTCGTAATGGTTGACGAGGGTGTCGCCGGTGGCGTTGTCGCGCAAGACCAGCTCGATGCCCAGCGCGCTGGCGGTGGCTTTTTCCACGACGGTCATGGTGCGGAACGCCTGGCGGGCGATACCCGAGACTTTCTGGCGGTAGAAGATGCCGTAGATGCGTTCGATCAAGTCCAGGTCCACCACCGAATAGTTGGTGTTCTGGTACTCGGCAACCAGCCGCTCGCGCTCGGCACCGACTTGCTGAAACACCAGGTCGGTGAAGGCCGGCGAAAACACTTCGTTGACGAACGGGCTGTCGTCGGCGGGCTTGAGCGCCGAACCGCGCAGGATCATATCGACCTGCACCGACGGGAAGCTGTCGTTCAAATCGATAAAGGCCTCGGCCGCGCTCTGGCCACCGCCGATGATTGCGATGCGCATTGCCTTGCCTTCGACACACGGCTGGGTGGCCATGCGTTCCAGGTATTGGGAGTGGTGGAACACCCGCCCGTCATCCTTGAGGCCTTTGAACGCTTCGGGCACACGCGCCGTACCACCTGGGCTCACCACCACGTTGCGGGCGGTGCGTACATGCTGCTCGCCCACAGCATCGCGGGAAATCACGCGCAGCGCTTCAACCTGCTGCTGATGCAGGATCGGCTCGATGGCCAAGACTTCCTCGCCGTAGCGAGCCTGGGCCTGGAATTGCCCGGCCACCCAGCGCAGGTAGTCGTTGTACTCCATGCGGCATGGGTAGAAGGTGCCCAGGTTGATGAAGTCCACCAGGCGGTCGTGGGCCTTCAGGTAATTGACGAAGGAGTAAGGGCTGGTGGGGTTGCGCAAGGTCACCAGGTCTTTGAGGAAGGAAATCTGCAATTCACTCTGGGTGACCAGGGTATTGCCGTGCCAGCGGTAGTCAGCCTGCTTGTCCAGGAACAGTACATCCAGTTTGCCCTGGGCCTTTTCGCGCTCCTGCAGGGCGATGGCCAGCGCCAGGTTCGAAGGGCCGAAACCGATACCGATCAGGTCGTGAACCGCGGGCGAAGCAATTGCCTGTGTCATTCCAGTGTCCTCTGGATAAGCCCCTTGGCGGTGGGGCGGGAATACCTTCAAGACCCGAACATCAGGTCGTGTGTTGATAGGAAACGAGGACAATGAAATAAAATTTAACTGATCGGCGATCAGTGCGCTTCCCACTCACGCATCCGCACCCGGCAATGCTTCATGGCATTGACGATGTGCTTTTCCACCACGCTGCGGGAAATGTCCAGGCGTTCGGCAATTTGCAGGTGGGACAGGCCCTCGAGTTTGCGCAGCAGGAAGCTGTCGCGGCAGGTGGCCGGTAACTCGGCCAGGGCGCGCTCGAGCATTTCGAGGCGCTGCCCCTGGTCGTGACTGATGTGCGGAGAGTCCGTGGCGAAGCGCTCTTCACCGTCGAGCACCTCCAGGGGTTCGGCCTGGCGCAACGCATTGCGTCGATGGCCGTCGATCACCAGGTTCAGTGCCGTGCGGTATAGAAACGCGCGTGGTTGCTCGATCGGCGTGTCACTGGAGCGTTCCAGCACGCGGACATAAGCGTCATGCACCACATCCTCGGCCACCTGACGGTTGCCCAGCTTGGCGTTGAGGAAACACACCAGCTCGCGATAGTAGTTTTCCAACATGACTCCCGACAGACACATGGCGGCATCAGGTGCTCGCGCCTACAAATGCAGCCATTCAGTGATAGCAGTTTGAGTGCGTGCAATTTATAGTAATTCTCATCTACTTTTAAACAGGTCTCGCACCAACGGTCGTTTTTTTTCTTCACACAAGCTGTAACCGCTTGTGTAACCGCCTAAATCTCCAGCCAATTTCCTCGTTTAACTGTCAGCTCTGCGCGACTGCGCCCCGATCCTGACTGGCTGGAACCTACGCATGAAACGCCCTCGACCTGCCCGACGCGCCCTGCTTATCGCCGCGTGCCTGATTCCCATCATCGCGGCTGCAGCCTGGCAGGTCCTTCCACCGGGCCGCGATAGGTTCGCGACCGTCACCGTAACCCGCGCCAGTATCGAAAACAGCGTCACCGCCCTCGGCACCCTGCAACCCCGACGTTATGTAGACGTCGGCGCCCAGGCTTCCGGGCAAATCCAGAAGATCCACGTCGAGGCCGGTGATCAGGTCAAGGCCGGCCAACTGCTGGTGGAGATCGACCCCTCCACGCAAAAAGCCAAGCTCGATGCCAGTCGCTACGCCATCGAAAACCTCAAGGCTCAGTTGCAGGAGCAAAAAGCCCAGCACGCCTTGGCGCGCCAGAAGTACCAGCGCCAGCAACGCCTGGCCGCCGGCAATGCCACCCGCGAAGAAGATGTGCAGACCGCCCAGGCCGAATTGAGTGCCACCCAGGCGCGGGTCGAGATGTTCCAGGCGCAGATCCGCCAGGCCCAGGCCAGCCTGCGCAGTGACGAAGCCGAACTGGGCTATACGCGGATCTTCGCGCCCATGGATGGCACCGTGGTAGCCGTGGACGCCCGCGTCGGCCAGACCCTCAACGCCCAGCAGCAAACGCCGTTGATCCTGCGGATTGCCAGGCTGTCGCCAATGACGGTGTGGGCTGAGGTTTCAGAAGCGGACATCGGCCACGTCAAGCCCGGCATGACGGCCTACTTCACCACGTTGAGCGGCGGCAACCGGCGCTGGACCAGCACCGTGCGCCAGATCCTGCCGATCCCGCCCAAGCCTCTCAATGAGACCAGCCAGGGCGGTGGCAGCCCCAGCAGCACAAGCAAAAGCGGGAGTGGCCGCGTGGTGCTGTACACCGTGCTGCTGGATGTGGACAACGCCGATAACGCGCTGATGGCCGAGATGACCGCCCAGGTGTTTTTCGTCGCCAGCCAGGTCAAGGACGCCCTGACCGTGCCCGTCGCCGCCCTGCAGGGCAGCGCCAACGCCGACCGCCAGATCGCCCGGGTGGTGGCGAAAAACGGCGCTGTCGAAGACCGCGAAGTGCGCCTGGGCATCAGTGACCGCCTGCGCGTCGAGGTGCTGGACGGCCTGCGCGAAGGCGATCATCTGTTGATCGGCCCGGCCGATGGCAATGGGGGCTGAGTTGAGCACACCCCTGATCGAACTCAAGCACATCCGCAAATCCTACGGTGGCGGCGACAGCCCGCAAGTCGACGTGCTGCGCGGCATCGACCTGTCGATTCACGCAGGAGAATTCGTTGCCATCGTCGGGGCGTCCGGCTCCGGCAAATCCACGCTGATGAATATCCTCGGTTGCCTGGACCGCCCCACCGAGGGCGAGTACCTGTTCGCCGGCGAAAATGTCGCGCACCTGGACAGCGATGCACTGGCCTGGCTGCGCCGCGAGGCGTTCGGGTTTGTGTTTCAGGGCTATCACCTGATTCCGTCGGGCTCCGCCCAGGAAAACGTCGAGATGCCGGCGATCTACGCCGGTATCAGCGCCGACGAACGCCGTGCGCGAGCCAACGCCCTGCTCACGCGCCTGGGCCTGGCCGAGCGCACCGGCAACCGCCCGCACCAGCTTTCCGGGGGCCAGCAGCAACGGGTGTCGATTGCCCGGGCGCTGATGAACGGCGGGCATATCATCCTGGCCGACGAACCCACCGGCGCCCTCGACAGCCACAGCGGCGCCGAGGTGATGGCCTTGCTGGACGAACTGGCGAGCCAGGGCCACGTGGTGATCCTGATCACCCACGACCGGGATGTGGCCGCACGCGCCAACCGTATCATCGAGATTCGCGACGGCCTGATCATCAGTGATTCGGCCGATACCCACACCACGGCCCCCGCCCCCGCGACCGGCGCCCTGCAAGCCGTGGACCTGCGCCAGCGCCTGGCTGACGGCGCGGAGCACAATGGCGCCTGGAAGGCCGAGCTGCTCGACGCCATACGCGCGGCGTGGCGGGTGATGTGGATCAATCGTTTTCGCACGGCCCTGACCTTGCTGGGGATCATCATCGGCGTCGCCTCGGTGGTGGTGATGCTGGCGGTGGGCGAAGGCAGCAAGCGCCAGGTGATGGCGCAAATGGGCGCCTTCGGCTCGAACATTTTGTATGTCAGTGGTTCGTCGCCGAACCCGCGTACGCCGCTGGGGATCATTACCCCGCAGGACGTGGCGGCCCTGGCCACCCTGCCGCAGGTCAAGCGGATCATGCCCGTCAACGGCGCCGAAGCCGGCGTACGCTTCGGCAATATCGACTACATGGCCTACGTGGGCGGCAACGACACGCAGTTCCCGGGCATTTTCAACTGGCCGGTCGTGGAAGGCAGCTACTTCACCGAAGCCGACGAGCGTAACGCCGCCACGGTGGCGGTGATCGGCGCCCGGGTGCGCGACAAGCTGTTCAAAGGTCTGATCAACCCGATCGGCCAATACATCCTGATCGAAAACGTGCCGTTCCAGGTGGTGGGCGTGTTGCAGGAGAAGGGCTCCAGCTCCGGCAACAAAGACAGTGATGACCGCATCGCCATCCCCTACTCTGCCGCCAGCATCCGGTTGTTTGGCAGCTACAACCCGGAATACGTGGTGATCGCCGCCGCCGACGCCAGCCGGGTGCACGACGCGGAGCAGGCCATCGACCAGTTGCTCAAGCGCCTGCACCACGGCAAGTCCGATTATCACCTGACCAACAACGCCGCCATGATCCAGGCCGAAGCCCGGACGCAGAACACCCTGTCGCTGATGCTGGGCTCGATCGCCGCGATTTCACTGCTGGTGGGCGGCATCGGCGTGATGAATATCATGCTGATGACCGTGCGCGAACGTACCCGCGAAATCGGCATCCGCATGGCGACGGGTGCGCGCCAGCGCGACATCCTGCGCCAGTTCCTCACCGAAGCGGTGATGCTCTCGGTGGTCGGCGGCCTGTGCGGTATCGGCCTGGCGCTGCTGGTAGGTGGCGTGCTGGTGCTGGCCCAGGTCGCGGTGCAGTTTTCCCTGGTGGCGGTGGCGGGTGCGTTTGGCTGTGCGCTGGTCACCGGTGTCGTATTCGGCTTTATGCCGGCCCGTAAAGCAGCCCGGCTCGATCCGGTTAAGGCGTTGACCAGTGAATAAACCATTCCCGCTTTCTGTGCTCAGCCTGTGCCTGTCGCTCAGCGCCTGCAGCGGCAGCCCGCCTGCCGTGGACAACGGCATCGCGCCGCCCACCGCCTGGCAGTACGCGGAACGTGAAGCGGCCCAGGCGAGTAACCAGCGTTGGTGGACGCAGTTCGGCAGCGCGTCACTCAACCGTCTGATCGACCAGGCGCGCCGTGACAGTTTCGACGTGGCCGCCGCCATGGCACGGGTGCGCCAGGCACAGGCCAGTGCAGTGATAGCCGGAGCGCCGTTGTGGCCCGAGGTAAAATTCAACCTGACCGCCAGCCGTGAAAAACTGCTGCACGGCAGCGGTAACTCGTCGCTGGATGCCACCGAAAACGACAAGACCGTGGACGATTTCGGCGCCAACCTTACCGCCAGTTATGAGCTGGATTTCTGGGGTGGCCGCGCCGCCGCCCGGGACAGTGCGCTGTATACCCTGCGCGCCAGTGAATTCGACCAGGCCACCGTGGAACTGACGCTGCTCAGCAACGTGGCTGACCGCTACGCGCAAACTCTTGCCGCACGCCAACGCCTGCAGATTGCCGAGTTGAATCTGACGAATGCGCACAACGTGCTGAACCTGGTGCAAACCCGCTTTGACGCCGGCTCCGCCACCGCCCTGGAACTGGCACAGCAGAAAAGCCTGGTGGCCAACCAGCAGCGGCAACTGCCGTTGATCCAGCAGGTGGCCGAGGAATCGCGGATCACCCTCGCCACTCTGCTCGGCCAGCCGGTGCAAGCCCTGGACCTGGGCAGCGAACCGTTCCAGGCCCTGACCTGGCCGGCCATCGGTGCCGGCGTGCCCAGCCAGTTATTGAGCCGCCGTCCCGATCTCGCCCAGGCCGAAGCGCAATTGGCCGCGGCCAGTGCCGACGTCACGGTCGCCCGTGCGGCGATGCTGCCTACCGTGACCTTGGGCGCCACGCTGGGCTCGGCGTCGTCCAGGGCAGAAGAGATCCTGCGCAGTCCGTTCTACAACCTGACCTCCGGACTGGTCGCACCGATTTTCAACCATGGCCGTTTAACCGCCGAACGCGACAAAGCCCGCGCGCGCCAGGATGAGCTGTTGCAGACTTACCGCGGTGCAATCATCAACGGCTTCGCCGATGTGGAAAAAGCCCTCAGCACCATCACGCGCATGGACCAGCAGCGTCAGTGGCAAACCGAAGAATTGCAGCAGGCCCAGACGGCATTCCAGATCGCCCAAAGCCGCTACCAGGCCGGCGCCGAAGACCTGCTGACGGTGCTGGAAACCCAGCGCACCCTGTACGCCGCCCAGGACGTGAACGTGCAACTGCGACTGTCGCGCCTGCAAGCCAGCATTGCCTTGTACAAAGCCCTGGGCGGCGGTTGGAGTACAGACATCCGATAAACGAAACTCCTGTTTCTTACACGAACCGTTTTCTCCCCCTACATTTTATAACCCCAGGTCCTTGGTAAAAAAGCCGCCATCACACGGCTGCCCGGGACCTCTCGATGAAACCCAGTGTTCTTGTAAAAAGCCTGGCAGGTGCCTGCTTCTGGCTGATGGCACAGGCGGCCCATGCTCAACCCCTGATCGCGCCCACCGCGATCGACTGGCTGCTGGACTGTCCCTTCCCCGCTGTTGAACGGCTGGATCCCGAGGTGCTTGAACGCACCCAATGCGGCCAGGTGAGCGTACCCCGCGACCATGCCGCGCCCGGACGCGGCCGTGTGCGCCTGAACCTGACCCGTGTCGGCGCGCGGCAGCCGCTCAATCGGGCAGGCGCGGTGTTCATCCAGGCCGGCGAGCCGCACACCGTCAAACGCACGACGTTCGCCTTGCACCAGGTCAGCCGCTGGGAGTCTTACGCCACCCCGGCCTATCGCACACTGGTCGACCGATATGACGTCATTGAATTGAGCCTGCGAGACCTCGATGCCCCGAATGCACTCGAACAGGCAGCACGCGACATGGAATACGTGCGCGAACAATTGGGTGAGACCCGGCTGCATTATCTGGGTAACGCCCAGGGCACCCGGCTCGGTAATCGCTACGGCACGCTGTTTCCCGAGCGCGTTGCGCGCATGGTGCTGGTCGACGCCTGGCAGGGTGAAGCAAGTGTTCCGGGTGTCGAGCAATTGCTGCTCAAGGCGTCGGCCCGGTCCGGCAGCGATGGATGTGTTACCCGTTGGCTGGGAGATTTTCTGGTGTACGGCCATCAGCCGCCCGCCACCGCACGCTGCTTGGATCCCGGCACCTGGGAATAAGCCGCCGCCCGCACGTGACCGCATGTTCTACAATGGCCCTTCATCTGAATGAGGGCCTTCATGGACATCGAACTGGCACGCACCTTCCTCGAAATCACCCGCTGCGGCAGCCTGGCCGCCGCGGCCGAGAAGTTGCACGTCACCCAGACCGCCATTACCGCACGGGTCAAAAGCCTGGAGAGCCAGTTGGGCAGCACGCTGTTTGTGCGTAACCGCGCAGGGGCTCGGTTGACCGCCGATGGCGAGGCGTTTGTGGCTTATGCCAACCAGCTGCTGCAAACCTGGGAAGCCGCGCGGCGCGACCTGCCGCTGCCCGACGGCTATCGCAACGTGCTGCACATCGGCGGCGAAGTCAGCCTGTGCACCCCGCTGATGCTCGGCTGGGCTCGGGTGCTGCGCGAACGGATTCCGGGGTACGCGCTGCGTACCGAAGTGCGCGAAGGCGAATACCTGCTGCGTCAACTCGAACTGGGTGTGCTGGACGCAGCCCTGGTATTCCAACCGCAATACTGGCCGGGGTTGCAGGTGGAGCAGGTGCTCGAAGAAAAACTGATCCTGGTGCAACTGGTGAGCAAGCCGGACCCGTATGTGTATATCGACTGGGGCCCGGGCTTTCGCCAGCAGCACGACGCCGCCCTGCCCGACAAGGCACGTGCCGCCCTGAGCTTCAACCTCGGGCCGCTGGCGCTGCAATACATCCTGGAAAATGGCGGCGCCGGCTACTTCCGGACCCGCGTGGTGCAGAGCTACCTGGACAGCGGCGTCATGCAGCGCGTGCCCAAGGCACCCGAGTTCAGTTTCCCGACTTATCTGGTGTATTCACGGGCGCGGGATTCGGCGGTGTTGCAACAGGCACTGGAACTGTTGCGCGGCGTAGTCAAGGTCGAAAATGACTGGTCGCAGCGCTGGGATCCACTGATGTGAATCAACCAATACCTGTGGCTGACACACCGCAATCGGGGGCAAGCCCCAATGCCGGTCAGTCAAGCGATAGAGCGGACAACGGGTAACCTGTGGCGAGGGAGCTTGCTCCCGTTGGGCCGCGTAGCGGCCCCAGCTTTGGGTTTGAAAAGACTGGGCCTGCTGCGCAGTCCAGCGGGAGCAAGCTCCCTCGCCACAGTGACAGCGTTGCGCCTCAACTGACCGGTTGGGCAAGCCCCTCCCACACTCTGATCGCATCGCCTGCAAAAATTCGCACAATTTCGCGCACCAACTAAGCTCAGGCTCCAACAAAAAAACACCGAGCAGCTCGTCATGGCCCATCCCACCGAAACCTTTCGCGCCCGCTACCGCGCCGACGTCAGCCCGCATTACAACCCTTGGCTGCATGCCGGTTTCGTGCTGGGCTACGGCATTTCATGCATTACCCTGGCGTGGTCCTCCACGGCGAACATCAGCCCGCTGCAGTGGCTGGCCGTGCCTTTGACGCTGGTGTTTTTCAACCTCTGCATCTACCTGGTCCACCGTCACCTCGGCCATCACAAACACGCCTTCGCCCGGCTGTTCTACGCACGCCACACCGGCGACCACCACAGTTTCTTCACCCCCGGCCACATGACGTACGACGGCCCCAGGGACTGGCGCGTGATCCTGTTCCCGGCCTGGCTGATTGTGCTGCACAGCCTGGCCATCACCCTTCCCGCCTGGTGGCTGCTCAAGCAACTGAGCCCCAACGTCGCCGGGCTGTTTGCCGGCTGCATGATCCTCGGGTATTTACTTTACGAAGTGTTTCACGCCTGCGAACACCTGCCCGTTGCACACCCCATAGCGCGCCTGCCCTGGGTGCGCCAGATGCACCGACTGCACGCCCTGCATCATCGCCGCGAGCTGATGCAGGGGCGTAATTTCAACATCGTGCTGCCACTGATGGACTACCTGTTCGGCACCCTCCATTGGGAGCCGGCTCCCCAGGACAACCAGGAATCGTCATGAGTACCCGTCCCAAAAAACTGCGCCATCTGCTGTTCGTGCTATGTCTGGCGGTGATCGCTTTTCTGCTGCTGATGCCGACCAGAGTCCAGCCGGTAAATTGGACGCCGCCCAAGGCGCCCTCATTGAAAGACGGGGTGTATGCCGAGAACCAGCGGCTCAGGCATATCCAAAAGGTCGGCGCGCAGGACATCTCCGGGCCGGAGGCTTTGCTGCTGGATGCCCAGGGCCTGCTGATCAGCGGTTTGCATGACGGGCGCATCATTCGCACCTCGCCCGACAGCCAGAGCCTGGAAGTGCTGGCCAATACGGGCGGGCGGCCGCTGGGCATGGCGTTGCACCCGGATGGTCGCTTGATCATTGCCGATGGGATCAAGGGCCTGCTCGCCCTGGATGGCGCTCGCCAACTCACGACCTTGAGCACCAGCGCCGGTGGCGTGCCCTTTGGATTTACCGATGACGTGGCCGTCGATGCCGCTGGGCGTTATGCCTACTTCAGCGACGCGTCGAGCCGTTGGGGTTACGGCCAGGATGGCGAAGCAGTAATTGAGCATGGCGCCGATGGGCGCCTGCTGCGCTATGACTTCAACCACGGCACGACGGAAGTGCTGCTCGATCATCTGCAATTTGCCAACGGTGTGGCGCTGGGCCCGGATGAAAATTATGTCCTGGTCAATGAAACCGGTGCCTACCGTATCAGCCGTTATTGGCTCAAGGGCGAACGCAGCGGCAGTCACGATCTGTTTATCGACAACCTGCCCGGCCTGCCGGACAACCTCAGCTTCAACGGTCACGATCGCTTCTGGGTCGCCTTGTATTCGCCGCGTAATCCCCTGCTGGATGTATTCGCCGGCTATCCCACCCTGCGTAAAGTGATGGTGCGCGCACTGATGGTGGTGCCCAAGCCCATCGAACGCAAAGCCTTTGTATTGGGGCTGGATACCGACGGCAAGGTGATCGCCAACCTGCAGGATGGCACTGCGGGCAACTACTCGCCGATCACCACCGCGCGGGAATATGGCAACTGGTTGTACTTCGGCTCGTTGACGAACACGAGCATGGCGCGCCTGCCCATGAAACTGGCACTCAACGACGAATGAAAAAAGGGGCAGCCCGCCAAGGCTGCCCCTTCTGATTGACGCCGTTCGATCAGTGAATAATGGTCTGGGTACAGATATGGCCCAGGCTCACGTATTGCACATTGTTGCCGCCCACGCCCACACCGGGGAACTCGGCCAGCTCAATGCGCCAGCCACCCTGGTTATAGGTGGTCGCCCACTTGTACGGTACGCCGGTGCTGCTGTCGTTGATCACGGTGCTGTAGTCACCGAAGCAGGTGCCGATGTTGGCCGAAGCCGAAGACTCGCCGGCGCTGTTGGTGGTCGCGGTGTAGTCGACCCAGCGGTAGTTCAAGTCGATAAAGTGGTTGTCCACGCGCAGCACCGGGGTGACGCCCAACAGCGGCGCGCCGGTGGAGTCCGACCACTTGGTCGACCAGTTCAACACGCGAGCGGTTTGCGTGGCCAGCGGCATCTCGCCCACCGGCACCCGCACGATGTTGTCACCCTTCACGTCGTGCTTATCCAGACGTGGCGTGGAACCCAGGCTCAGTTGGTAGTACTTGCTCGGGTCCTGTGCCACAGCCGGGTTGGCACGCACACGCACCTTGACCGTGGTGCCAGGCGCAACGCTTGGGTAGGTGGAGCTGGAGCCGGCCGGCACGGTCACCCAGTTCACGCCGTCGAAGCGATCGAAGAGCCACTGGTCGCGGCTGCCGCTCTCATCGCCCGCCAGGTACATGCTCACACTCTGGCCGCGCACGGCCTTGAAGTCGAAGTAATCGACATCGCCGGCGTTATCGAGGTTGCCACTCACCTTGTTCATCGAGTCCGGCAACACAAAGGCGGTTTGCGCGGAATCGTTGGGTTCGAAGGCATCGATATTGGTGTCCACCGCCACGCCGAAACTGAACTGCGCATTGCTGGCGGTCTTGGCCAGCATGAACCAGTAGTAGTCACCGGCCGGCAGGATACCGTCCAGGTACTCATCGGCACTGCCTGGGTTATCGGACGTCGCCACCAACAGCGGGTTGCCCTGGCCGTCATCCACGAACAGGCTCAGCGACATATCGGCACCGGCACTCTGGTCGATCAACTGCACCACCGCCCGCGCGTTTTGCGGCAGGTTGAAGTGATACGTGAAGTCCTGGCCGGCCTGTACCTGGTCGATGGTGTAGAGGGTGTTGACATCCAGGGTCGGAAACAGCGGGACAAAGTCGGCGGCGGCAGCGCTTTTCAACTGAGCCTGGCTCGGCTTTTTCAACGCATCGACGACGGTATTGAACGGTGCCGATTTGGCGCTCTTGGCGCTCGCCTTGGTCTTGCCCTTCATGGCGTCGAGCATTTTCTGCCGAAGCTCGGCCGAGACCGGCTCCGCCTTGATCGTGCCGCCAGGTTTCAGCGCATCCAGTACGGCTTGGTTAACCGTGCCGGGGGTGAGTTTGGGAAGGGTCTGGTCGGCCAGGGCAGAAGCCGAAGTGAAGCAGGCAGCCATCATGGCCGCGCCCAGGAACAGGCTTTTTTTCGATTTCATTTTTTATCCATCCATAGTTAAAAAATTGAAGCTCAGGTGACGGGTGACGTCCTGTCACCTGGGATGGACTGTAGGATAAAACTGTATGGATGTACAGTATTTTCTGTAGGTATCGTAAGAGGTCTCCTTCGACCTTGCAGGAAGCTCACTTCGCATGAGCCCTATGACCCGCGCTGACCCTTCAATACCCCGTCATCTCCAAATACCCCACTCCCCCCTCAAACCCCACCGGCCCTTCCCAGTACGGAATACTGAGGTTCATCCACGCCTTCGGGTTGACGGCATCAGGGGTGATATCCAGCTGTTTGCCGGGAATCTTCAGCGACCAGCGCGTAGGAATCTTACGGCCGTCGATGTCGGTGGTGTCCAGCGGGGTGAGCTGGATATCGGCATTGTGCAAGGTCTGGGTGTGGCCTTGCGGGTCGATCCAGGTGCCGGTCAGGTAACCCGCGCCGTCTGTTTGCCGAACGCGGAACACCATCAACTGTTCACCTCGGTCCAGGTGCAGGGAGAACCAGTCCCAGCCGGTCTGGCTGGCGGCCAGGGGTTGGCTGCTCCATTCGCGGTCGAGCCAGGCCGGGCCGCTGACCTGGTAGATTTTGCCGTCGAGGGTGACACTGCCGTCAGCCGTGAAAAACGGCTGGCTGTAGTAATAGGAGGCTTGGCCCTGGTCGGATTTGCGGCTATAGCCGTTGTCGCCTTGCAGCACCAGCGGGCGGTGGCTGGTCAGGTGCAGGTCATAGGCGAATTGCGCACCGCTGGCCTTGAGTTGCATCTGCGCCAGCGGGCTCGCCGCGCCAGGACGGGTGGCGAAGGTCCAGTCGTCGATCCAGGCAGTGAACGGTATCGCCTGGGCCCCCGCCTGGCCGACACCGCCGCGGGCAAAGCGCTCGGCCGCGTAATGCCGGGTGGCGGAGGTGACGGCGGCGTGGCCGAGCCAGATCGTCGAGTCGTGCCAGCCCGGCTGGGTGGGACCTGCTTTCAAGGCGTTGCGAAACAGCGTCCATTGCACGCCGAACACATTGCCCTGCGCATCCTTGAGGTTGGCGGTGACGTACCACCACTCGATGCGAAAGCCTGGATGGGGACCGTGGTCCTCGGGAAAGCTGAAGACTCTGGCGGGCACCACTTGGGCAAAGTCCGCTGCGTCGCTGCCCAGGCCGGCAAAGCTTGCTTCGGGCGCAGGGGCTTTGTCGCACGCACTCAACAGCAGTAACGCCGCCCATAACCAGGCACTAATCTTCATGGGCAAAGGTCCTCAATAAGTCCGCCGGGCGGCTGCGATACAACTGCCACAGAGGCCAGGCCGATGCGAGCAACGTCGCGAGCATCGCCAACCCCAACAATTGCACAAGCTGCCCCGGGAACACCTGCAAAGGCAGACGCCAGCCGAACGCCTGCACATTGATGACGGCGTCCAGGCACCACGCCAGCAGCAGCCCCAAGGGCAATGCCAGGATCAACGTGAGGACCGCCAGCAACCAGGTCTGGCCCAGATTGAGCAACATCAATTGCCTGCGCGTCACCCCCAGCGCCCACAGCGGTGCGAGCTGGCCGAGGCGGCTTTGACTCTGGGTCAGCAGGCTGATGAACAGCGCGACACCCGCGACGCCCAGGGTGAGGCTGTTCAGCGCGGCGGTAGCGGCGAAGGTGCGTTCGAAGACCTGGCTGGACCAGCCCTTGAGTTGCTGTTGGTCGACAATACGGCTGTCCTCGAGGCCAAATTCGCGTTGTACCGCATGCACCAGAGGCGCCACGTTGTGCGGTGCCACGCGCAGGTTGAAGCGTGCAGGCGAGAGCGTCGGCCAATGCGCCAACAGGTGCTGTGCGTTGACCAGCAGATGGCCCTTGGGGTTGCCGTAGTCGGCGTATATTCCCACCACCCTGGGCGACCAAAGGCCGTGTGGGGTTGGGATATCGACGGTGTCGCGCAACTGCACCTTCAGGCGTCGCGCCAATTGCTCGCTGAGCATCAGGCTGTCGTCCTGCAGCAAGCGGTCCCACGGTTCGCTCACCGCTTCCAGCAACGGCCAGTGCTGACGATAAGTCGGGTCGTCGACCACGCCGAATACGTCCGCCGGCCAGCCTTGCAATTGCACCGCGACCTGCCAGGTGGGCAACACGGTCTGTACCAGCGCCTGCTGCGCTAACCACATACCCAGTTGCGACGCCTGGGTCGGGTTTTGCGGGTTGATGTACAGCTCGGCGGTCAGGCGTTGTTCCAGCCAGTTATTGAAGGTCTGGCGAAACCCTGAGGTCATCGAGCCCGCGCCGATGTTCGCCGCCAGCGCCAACAGCAACGCCATCAGCGCCAGGCTCAATGCCGGCAACTGCTGGCGACAATCGGCGAGAAACCATTGGCCGAGTACTGAACGGCTACGCCCCAGCACCGCCTTCAACAATCCGTTGAGCAGCACCGGCAATCCCAGCGCAGCGCCCAGCAGTAACGCCGCCATCAGCACAAAGCCGGCAGCCAGGCTGTCACCCAACCACAGCGCCAGCAGCGCAATGACCAGCGTCCCCCCGGCGACCCACCCCTGGCGTCGCAGCCAACGCCCATGGGCCTCGTGCCAGGCCTGGGCATTGGCCAACGCCAGCAACGGTAGCCGCGCAGCCCGCCACAGGCTGCCGGCCCCGGCCAGCAAGGCCCCCAGCAGGCTCAAGCCCAACCCGCTCAACCACCACACCGGGCTCAGGCTCAGTTGCCCCGCCACTTCGGCGCCGTACAGCCCGCGCAAACTGGCGGCCACATCCGGCAGCAACAGGCTGGCCAGCAGGTAACCACTGGCAACACCCAACCCACCTCCGAATAACGACAGCACGCCGAGTTCCACCCCCAGGCTGACCAGCAACATGCGCACGCTGCTGCCGCAGGCGCGCAACGTGCGCAGCAGGCCACGGCGCTGTTCCAGGGCCAGGCCGATGGCGGCGTGGACGATAAACAACCCCACCACAAAGGACAAAAAGCCCAGTGCGTCGAGGTTCAGATGAAAGCTCTCGGTCAGGCGTGCGAGGTTGTTGTCCACAGCCTGCTTGAGCTGCAATTCGGCCGGTGGCGTGGGATGAGTCGCGGCGAAGGTTTTATCCAACAGCAAACGCGACAGCCTTCCGGGCATCGCCAGCAACGGTTGGGCATACCCGATATCGGTCAGCAGCATGCCGGGGGCCATGTCCTGCTGCACCTGTAACGGCGGCAGGGCTTGCCCATCAGCCGTCAGCGGCTGCGCGCCCTCGTGCAACCCGAGCGCGTGCAAGGTCTGTGGGGCGATCCAGGTGCGCCCCGGCGGGTCGAAGAACGCGCGCATTTGCGCCTGGCTCAAGCGTTGCCCCGCCACGGCGCCACTGCCGGGCAACGACAATGGCTCAATACCCATCAATTGCAGGCGTTGCTCCTCGTGCCCCTTGAGCACCAGCCGCCCCTGCACAACCGGTGAAACCGGCCATCCGGCGCGGCGCAATTGGGCAAACAGCGTCTGCGCAAAACCGGCACCGTCCGGTGCGCTCAAACTGGCCTGGGGTTCCCCTCCGATCAGTTGGCTGGCACGCGCATAGCTGTCCCGCGCCTGGCTGTTGAGCGCCTGCACCCCAGTCAATAACGCAGTGGCCAGCCACAAACCGGTGAGCACGCTGAAGAACTGCACGGGATGACGCCGCCAATGGCTCAGCAGGGCACGCAACGTCCAATAAAATACGGCCATCTCAGCGGGCTTCCGTCGGCACGACGCGACCGCGATGCAACACCACCTGCTGATCGAGTCGGGCAGCGATGCGTGGGCTGTGGGTGACCATCAACAGGCTGGTCGGGCTGTCGCGCAGCAGGTCCAAGAGCAATTGCAGAACCTCGTCGCTGGTGGCCTCGTCCAGATTGCCGGTCGGCTCATCGGCCAGCAGTAAGCCCGGTCGAGAAGCCAGCGCACGCCCCACCGCGACCCGTTGTTGTTGGCCGCCGGACAATTGCTCGGGGTAACGCTTGAGCAAGTCGCCCAGGCCCAGGCGCTCTACCAACTGCGCCTGCCAATGCGGGTCAAGGCGCCCAGCCAGGCGCGCCTGAAACGCCAGGTTGTCCTCTACGCGCAAACTGCCGATCAAGTTGAACTGCTGGAACACCAGGCCGATTTCGGTTCGACGCCAATGAGCCAGTTGCCCTTCACTGAGTTGCTCCAGGCGCTGTCCGCCGATTTCAATACTGCCCGAGTCCACGCGATCCAGACCGGCTATCAGGTGCAGCAAGGTACTTTTTCCACTGCCCGACTCGCCCATCAGCGCCAGGCTGCTACGCTCCTTCAGGTACAGGTCCACTCCCGCCAGCACCGTCAATGGCCCCTGCGGAGTGGCGTAATTTTTGCGAACACCTTGCACCTGCAACATAAGAACGCTCGTTTGAAGGATTCCAAACGAGAATAACGGCTGCCTGCATGCCCCACGCAAATTTTTCACATGGATTTCACTGCTTGCCCACCCTCGCCTCTCTAAATTACCCGTCAAGCGTCAACTGCCGGCAACTTGTTAGTTGCCAGCATCGACCCTTCTTAACATCTACGTGTTCAGCTAAAAGACAGCAGCGCTGTGACAGGCTTTTGCCCCATTACGGGCACCTGCCAATTAGTTGCGCCTGTTTTATACAACACAACAATAGTGCCGATGGTGAACAGCGTGGCTGACGTGACCCTGAGCAAATCCCAATCCAATGGGGCAATGTTAAAGCGCTTGAAAAGAATCCGGCTGCCATTGGCCGGCATCGCGGTTATCGGCCTGCTGCTGGCCGGCTTCCTGTTCTGGCCAAAATCACCCACGGACCTTGGCGTCGGCAACCGCCTGGTGACCTCCGGGGTCCTGGCCAGTTGGCGCAACGGCGACCTGATCGTGCTGGTGCGTCATGAAGAACGCTGTGATCGCTCCAGCAACCCCTGTTTCGGCCCGGCTGATGGCCTGACGATCATCGGCACCCAGCAGGCGGCCAAACTGGGCAAAGCCTTCATTTCCCTGGGCATGGAGGGTACCGATGTGTTGGCCAGCCCGACCACGCGTACCGCCCAGACCTCGCAGTTCATGTTCGGCAAGACCACGTTGTCGCCGGGCCCCCTGGCCATCTGCGGCGAGGCCATGGGCGAAGAAGCACTCACCCACAAGCAACCTGGCCGCAACTTGATGCTGATCACTCACAGTGCCTGCATGAGCGACCTCCAGACCGCCCTGGGTTACCCCCGTGCCGATGCGGCCGAATACGGCAGCGCACTGTTTGTGCAGGTATTGCCAAACGGCAAGCTCAAGGCGGTGGGTACCATGAAAACCGAGGAATGGGCGGCGGCTCTGAAACAACTTTAAATACACTTTTTTACATGTCGGTGCCTGTCGTGTTCAGCCAAACGACAGCCCTGTTCTGGCATGTTTAATCGCGCCCGTTAGTTAAGGACGTTATGACTTTCTCCAACCGCTTAGTGAACATTGTGATGCTTTGTTCTATGAATTCATTACACTCAGTGCCCTCCATTAAACGTCAAGGAGCGACGTGTTCGTGACCCGGTTGAAACCTCTCCCCCTGCTTTTACTCGGCTTTGCCATTTTCTTTCTGTTGCCGCTGGGCTTTCACGGTCTGTGGATTCCGGATGAGGCCCGCTACGGCCAGGTGAGCCAGGAAATGCTCATGAGCGGCAACTGGGTGGCGCCGCACTTCATGGGCGTGCGTTATTTCGAAAAGCCGGCCGGCGGTTATTGGCTGATCGCCCTCGGCCAGGCGGTGTTTGGCGAAAACCTGTTCGGTGTGCGCATCGCCTCGGTCCTCACTTCGGGCCTGAGTGTATTGCTGGCCTACTTGATGGCCCGCCGACTGTGGAATGACCCACGCAAGAGCTTCGCCTGCGCCCTGCTCTACATGAGCTTTGGCCTGGTGGCCGGGCAGGCGGGGTACTCCAACCTCGATCCCCAATTCACGTTCTGGGTCAACCTGAGCCTGGTTGCCCTGTGGTTTGCCCTGGATAGCCGCACCACTCGCGGCCGGCTCGGGGCCTGGGCATTGCTGGGCGTCGCCTGCGGCATGGGTTTCATGACCAAAGGCTTTTTGGCGTGGCTGTTGCCCGTCCTGATCGCCGTGCCTTACCTGGTCTGGCAGCGCCGTGTGGGTGAGCTGTTGCGCTATGGCCCGTTGGCGGTGCTGGTCGCCACGGTGGTGTGCCTGCCCTGGGTGCTGGCGGTTCACTTGAAGGAACCTGACTTCTGGCGCTTCTTCTTCTGGCACGAGCATATCCGCCGCTTCGCCGCCGACAACGCCCAGCATGCGCGGCCGATCTGGTTCTTCCTGCCGATCATGGTGGTGGCGTGCCTGCCCTGGTCGGCGCTGCTGCCGGCAACCCTGATCAAGACCTGGAAGGAAAAAGGCCAGCCGGCGATTGCTTTCCTCGCCTTGTGGATGTTGCTGCCACTGGGCTTCTTCAGCCTGAGCAAGGGCAAGCTGCCGACCTACATCATGCCGTGCCTGCTGCCCCTGGCCCTGTTGATGGGCCACGCGTTGATCGACCTCGTCAAGCAAGGCAAGACACGCTCGATCCTGGTCAACGGTGTGGTCAACTTCCTGATCGGCCTGACGGCGATGGTGGCGCTGATCTACCTGCAAGTCAGCAACCCGGTGTACGGCAACAGCCACGCCGAGATGTTCAGCCTGTCCCTGACCTTTATCGTGCTGCTGGGCTGGATCCTGGCCAACCTGTTGCAAGTGGTCCGCCCACTCACATTGTGGGCCATGCCGGCCCTGGGCATCGGCTTGCTGGTGGCGCTGTTGCCGGCGGGCATGCCGGCGATGATCACCGACACCGAAATGCCCGACCAGTTCGTGGCGGAGCATCTGGATGAATTGCAACAAACCCATGCTTTGCTGAGCAACGAATTGGGCTCGGCATCGGCGTTGTCGTGGCGCCTGCGTCGCCCGGAAGTGGCCTTTTATGACACCGAGGGCGAGTTGCGCTACGGCCTGCAATATGCCGACTCGGTGCACCGCAAGGTCGACCTGGCCAGTGTCCAGGGCTGGTTGGTCGATGCGCGTAAACAAGGCTCGGTCGGCGTACTGATGCGGGTCAAGAGCACCAGTGAACATATTGAAGAAGGGCAATTGCCACCGGGTGGCAAGCGCTATCGCAAGGGCGACATGCTACTGATCATTTACCCACAGCAACCTTAATGCAGCGCCTGCCACAGGAAGATCCCATGAGTTTCTGGAAAACCGAACGTGGCGCGCTGGTGCTGCTGCTGAGCGTTTCCGCCCTGCTCCTGTTGCTCGGGCTGGGCGCGCGCGACCTGTGGGGGCCGGAAACCCGCTGGGCCAACATCACCTTGCAGATGCTGCAGAGTGGCGACTACTTCGACCCCTATCTCAAGGGCACGCCGTATTACGACAAGCCCCTGCCCTCCTACTGGCTGATCACCGGTTTTGCCAACCTGATGGGGGGCCTGGGGCCTTGGTCGTTGCGACTGTCATCGGTCATCTCCGCCTGGTTGAGCATCTGGCTGGTGTACCTGATCGGCGAGCGCCTGTTCCGCAAGGGCACCGGGTTGATTGCCGGCTGGATGCTCGCCACTACGTTCTACTTCCTGTTCTGGGCCCGTGTGGCCACGGCAGACGTGCTGACGGTGTGCGGCGTGCTGGCGGCCGTCTGGTGGTACTGGCGCGGGCCGGATGACACGCGCCTGGGCCGCTACACCGTATTTTTCCTGCTGCTGGCGGCAACGTCCCTGTTCAAAGGCTTGATCGGTTTCGTATTGCCGGGCCTGGTGCTGTTGCCGCACCTGCTCACTGAGCATCGCTACAAGCGCCACCTCAACCTGCGCCTGCCGGTAGCCATCGTTATCGCAGCGGGGTTCTACGCCATTCCGTTTGTGTTGTCCCACCTTTACGGCGCACCGACCTACGGCGCCAGCGGCCTGGAGCTGGTGTTCCGCGAAAACGTGGTGCGTTTCTTCGATCCCTTCGACCATATGGGTCCGATCTACACCTACCTGATCTACCTGCCGGTCTACACCCTGCCGTGGGCGCCGTGCTGGTTGCTGGGCCTGTGGCTGGTCGTGCGCAACTGGCGGCAGACGCCACCGAATGTGCGCTGGTTGGTGTGGGGCCTGGGCCTCTTGTTCATGTTCTTCACCGCCAGCGGCAGCCGACGCAGTTACTACGTGCTGCCGCTGGTGCCGTTCGCCCAGTTGCTGGCCGCCTGGTGGTTGAGCGAGCGCCTGGAGAACAAGCAGGCCAGTTGGCCACGCTGGCAAAAAGGTTTTGGTTTCACCGCCGGTTTGCTGCTGTTGGTGCTTGGCGTGATCTACCCATGGACCACCGGCAACGGCGGCGTGACCCGTTTCGCCGAGGACGTGCAGGCCGAGGCCGTCAAAACCGCGCCGTGGAACCAATGGCAGTTGGTGTTGGTGGAAGTGGACAACAAGCTGCCGATGTACCTGCAAAAAGACATGCCAAACGGCAAACCGTTCTACTACGTCAGCGAAACCCAGGACTTCCCGCGCCAGGGCGACAGTGCCGCGTTCATGGCCTGGCTGAAAAAAACCAGCGGCCAGGACTTCGACCCGCAACACACGATCATCCTCGCGCAGTATTCCAAGGAAGACCCGACACCGCTGGCGTTCCTGGGAGCGGACCATCAGGTCATCACCACCCAGCCAGACAATGGCGAGCGACTGTTCCAGAAGCGCTCGGGGGGGAGTGTCGCGTTTATCCCCGCGCGTCAGTAGCGCGCAATCATAAGACGGCTTGCTCGCGATGGCGGAGTGTCAGCATCCGATATATCAGCTGACCACAGCCATCGCGAGCGAGCCCCATCCCACGCCGTCCACATGCCAACGCTTATATCCGGCGGCGCCGGTCAAGTTGCGGGATGGCGGTTTGGGGCACCTCCACGCGTTGCACTCGAGCCACTGTACGTGCCGCCAGTTGCGCCAGGGTCGGCTGGCTGAACAAGGTGCGTGCGTCCACTTCCAACCCCGTCTTGCGCAGGCGTGCGACCAGGCTCACCGCCAGCAAGGAATGCCCGCCCAGTTCAAAGAAATGGTCGTGGCGCCCTACCCGTTCCAGCTTCAAGACATCGGCCCAGATGCCCGCCATCACGGTTTCCACCTCGCCCTGCGGCGGCTCATAGGCACGACTGAGCACGGCATCCACCCCCGGTTCCGGCAGGGCCTTGCGCTCGAGTTTGCCGGCGGGGTTGAGGGGCAATTCATCCAATTGCACAAAGGCTGCCGGCACCATGTATTCCGGCAATTGCTCCAGTACATGGGCACGCAAGGCCTCCAGGCTCGGCGCCGGGCCACGCAGGGTGAAGTAGGCGACCAGACGTTCACCGCGAATCAGCACGACCACTTCACGCAACGCCGGGTGCGCCACCAGGCACGCTTCGATTTCACCCAACTCCAGGCGCACGCCGCGCAGCTTGACCTGAAAATCGTTGCGCCCCAGGAACTCCAGGTTGCCATCCGGCAGGTAACGCACCAGATCGCCAGTGCGGTACAGCCGGTCACCGGGCACGAACGGGCTCTCGATAAAGCGCTCGGCGGTCATTTGCTCCAGCCCCAGGTAGCCGCGTGCTACGCCGACGCCACCGATGTGTAACTGGCCGCTGACACCCAGCGGTACCGGTCTGTCATGCTCATCCAGCACATAGAGACGGGTATTGCTGATTGCCCGTCCGATCGGCAATTGCACGGCAGGCACCGGTGCGCCGGGCTCCAGGGTCCAGATACAACTGTCGACCGTGGCTTCGGTAGGCCCATAGACGTTGTGCAAGCGCACCTGGGGCAAGCGCGCCTGGACACTGCGGGCCAAGGCTTCAGTCAATTCGCCGCCGCCGCAAAAGACGTCGGTGAGGCTGCTGCACAATGCCGACTCTTCCAGCTCGAGGAATTGCTGCAACATGGCCGGTACGAATTGGATCACCGTGATGTGCTGCTCGCGAATCACCTGAGCCAGGTAAGCCGGTTCGCGATGACCGTCTACCCGCGCCAGCACCAGGCGCATGCCATGGGTCAACGGCCAGAACAGCTCCCACACCGAGCCATCGAAACTGAACGGAGCCCTTTGCAGCAATGCTCCACCCTCAGCCTCAGGGCACAACCGGGAAG
Organism: Pseudomonas sp. MWU13-2517; assembly: GCF_023242545.1. Taxonomy (NCBI): domain Bacteria; kingdom Pseudomonadati; phylum Pseudomonadota; class Gammaproteobacteria; order Pseudomonadales; family Pseudomonadaceae; genus Pseudomonas; species Pseudomonas sp. MWU13-2517. The sequence continues at coordinate 107,415 of NZ_JALMFA010000009.1, forward strand.
CCCACTGCATCAGGTTGCACAGCCCGCGATGCTCGACCATTACGCCTTTTGGCGTCCCTGTGGAGCCGGAGGTATACATCACATAGGCCAGGTTGGCAGCGGTCAAGTCGCCGACCAAGGGGTTGCCGGTCGGGGCCTGGCTCCAGGCACAACGGTCGAAGTCAATCACCGGAACCGAAACGTCACCCAGTAACTCGCGCGTAGCTGCGTGTACCAGCAGCGCCACGGGTTGACTGTCTTTGAGCATGTAGGCCAGGCGTTCGCCCGGGAAGCCTGGATCCAGCGGGACATAGGCGCCCCCCGCCTTGAGAATCGCCAGCAAGCCCACGACCAGCTCCAACCCGCGCTCGACGCATAACGCCACCCGCGAATCCGGTCGGACCCCACGCTCACGCAGATGGAATGCCAACTGGTTGGCACGCTCGTTGAGCTCGCGGTAGGTCAGTTGGCCTGCGTCGGCTTGCACGGCAATCCCATGGGGGGTATGTCGCGCATGGGCTTCAAACAGGCCTTGCAGGGTGGCGTTCGTCGGGGAGTCGATTGCGCCGGGGTTCAAACCCAGCACAAGCCTGTGCAGCTCGCTGGCGGGCAACACCGGCACCTCGCTCAAAGGCGTTTGCGGGTTTTGCTCAAGGGCGTCGACCAGACCGTGCAACACGGTATCGAGGTAGCCGAGCAAACGTTCGGCGCCCACCTCGCGCGGCGCCATCACCTTGAGACGGAACCCGGTCGCGGTATCGTCCACGCTGATCATCAGCGGATAACTGAGGATGTCTTCACTGCTGAGCAAGTCGACGCCCGGCACCAGGTCAAAGCGCTTGTCGGCGCTAGTATGACGGTAGTTGAGCAGGCTGTTGAACAGTGGCGCCGCGCCGCTGCAGCGCTGCGCCAACGCAAGGGACGCTTGTTCGTGCACGAGCAAGGCGGTTAATTGCGCATGGGTGTCGCCCAACGCACCGACCACGGTTTTCCCGGCCAGGCATGCGCGCAGCGGCAAGGTATTGATAAACATACCCAGTGCACGGTCGGCGCCCTCGCCCGCCTGCAGGCGCCCCAGCAGCACAGTTCCGAACACCACATCATTGCGGCCCGATACGCAGCCAAGCACCTGCGCCCAGGCCAGGTGGAACAGGCTGGCGGCGCTCACGCCCAGCTTACTGGCCTGCGCGCGCAAACGCCGATTGAGCGGGTCAGCCATCGGCCGTTCGAATGCTTCGATTTCAGTGCGGTCGACTTGATGCTCCAGCAAACCGAACGCCAGGGTCGGCTCGCTGACATCCGCCAACCGCTCACGAAAGAACGCCTCGTGGGCGGCCTGCTGCGCAGGAGAGCGACTCTGCGCCACGACGTTGCGATAAGGCACCGACGGCGGTAGTTGCGCCTGTTGACCGAGCATGTGGGCGCGAATCTCGTTGGCCAGTACCGTCATCGAGGTGGCGTCATTGACCAGGTGATGAAAGCGTAACCTGGCAATCCAGCGTTGCTGCTGCGGGTCTTCGGCGTACTCCAGGGCCATCAGCGGCGCCTGGCGCAAATCGAGGGGTACGCGGGGTTCATGCAGCGGCTCGACCCGCAAGTGAGCATGGCGCCACACCACTTGCATCGGCTGCTCGAGGGTGTCCCACACCAGGCTGGTGCGCAGGATATCGTGGCGGTCGATCACCTGTTGCAGGGCCAGGGCAAATGCGTCCAACTGCTCGCGGCGGGCAAAGCTGAACATCGCGTGTTGCTGGTACGGGTCGTGTTCGTCGGTGATGTGGTGGTAGAGCAAGCCTTCCTGCAACGGCGCCAGCGGGTAGATTTCCTGCACATTCGCCGCACCACCCGGAATGCCCGCGACAATGCGGTCCAGGCTCGGTTGATCCAGCTCGGCCAGGGCGAGCATGTCCGGGGTGATATGGGTGCAATCCGACGCAATCCGATTGGCCGGCGCGTCCTTGCCGCGTGGAGCACTGGCCGCCGCCAGTGCGGCGAGGGTCGGCTGGCCGAACAACACCTGCACATCGGCTTGCAAGCCGGCCTGGCGCATGCGCTGCACCAGTTGCACCGCCAGCAATGAATGCCCGCCCAGCTCAAAAAAGTGGTCGTGACGCCCGACCTGCCGCACCTGCAGGAGGTCGGACCAGATCTGCGCCAGGGTGGTTTCCACCCCCGCATGCGGCGCCTCGAACAACCGCGTGATGAAAGCGGCCTGGGTCGGCGCGGGCAACGCTTTACGGTCGAGTTTGCCGTTGGCGGTCAAGGGCAGCCCATTGAGTTTCACGTAAGCGGAGGGCAGCATGTAGTCCGGCAGCGACCTCTGCAAATGAGCACGTAACGCTTCGATATCGACGGTGTGCCGCTCAACGAACCACGCCAGTAATTGCCCCTCGCGAAACAGCACCACCGCGTCTTGAACCGCCGGGTGGGTCGCCAGGGCCGATTCGATTTCTCCGAGCTCTATACGCACGCCACGAATTTTTACCTGGTCGTCGTTGCGCCCCAGGTATTCAAGGTTGCCGTCGGGCAGCCAGCGCGCCAGGTCGCCGGTGCGGTAGAGGCGGCCTTCGCCGAAGGGGTTATCAAGAAAGCGCTCGGCACTCAGTTCGCTGCGATTCAGATAGCCGCGCGCCACGCCTTTGCCACCGACGTACAACTCGCCTGTTGCGCCGACGGGCACAAGGCGTTGTTGCCCATCGAGCAGGTACACGCTGGCATTGGCGATCGGCCCACCGATATGCAGCGGCCGGCCGACTTCAACACGCCCGCTGGTGGCGACCACCGTGGCTTCAGTGGGGCCATAGTTATTGATCACCTCGAAGGTCTGCGCCCGGTTGTAGGAGCGCAGGCGGTCGCCACCGATCAACAGGGTGCGCAGGGTCGGGTGTTGCAGGTGCTGGCTGAAGGCGTACTCGGCCACCGGCGTCGGCAGGAAGCAGATGTCCAGCGGCTGTGAGCGCCACCAGTCGAGCAGTGCATCAATGTCTTCGGCGCCGTCATGGGCCGGTGGCAGGTGCAGCGTTGCGCCCACGCACAGCGCCGGCCAGACTTCCCAGGCCATCGCATCAAAACCGAAGCCGGCCACGCTGGCGGTATGGCTGCCGGCATGCAGGTTGAACGCCTGGCAGTGCCAGTCCACCAGGTTGGACACGGTGTGATGCTCCACCATCACGCCCTTGGGCAGCCCCGTGGAGCCGGAGGTATAGATCACATAGGCCAGGTTCGAAGGTCCGGCCGCCACCCGTGGGCTGTCGCCCAAGTGTACGGTGGGCCGGTCGAGCAACAGCACCGGCACGTCCGAGACCGGAATCCGATGCAGCAGATCGTGCTGGGTCAGCACGACCACGGGAGCACTGTCGTGCAACAGGTAGTCCAGCCGCTCGGCAGGATGGGCCGGGTCCACCGGCACATAGCAGGCGCCGGACTTGAGGACCGCCAGCAACCCCACCAACGTATCCAGGCCACGCCGGGCCACAAGTGCTACGCGATCATCCGGCTCCACGCCGTGCGCCAACAGTTGATGGGCCAACGCGTTGGCTTGTTGATTGAGCTGCAGGTAGGTCAACTGCCGCCCTTGGTACACTGCCGCGACGGCCTGGGGCGTACGTGCAACCTGGGCCTCGATGCGCCCGTGCAGGGTCTGCGGGGCAGTGTTGGGCTGCGCCGTGGCATTCCATCGTTGCAGCTGTGCCTGCTCGGCCGGCGTCACCAAAGAAAATTCCCCGAGCGTCAACCCGGTGTTGTCCAGGCCCTGCTCCAGCAGCCAGGTGAAGCGCTGCGCCAGCGCCTGCACCTCATCCTGCTGGAAGTACGCCTCGTTGTAGACGCAATGCAGGCATGCGCTGTCCTGGGAGCGGTTACTGCGCAGGTGAATGGCAATCGGCAACGGTTCGTGATGGTTGGACACCTTGATCGCCCGGCCCTGGACATCACCATAGTGCAAGTCATGGTCGTCCTGTTCGAAGGACACCGACAGGTCGAACAACTGGCCGCGATCGGTGCGGCGCAGGCCCAATTCGCGGTTCATCTCACTCAAGGGGAAACGCTGGTGGCGGAAATCCCGCTTGAGCTGATCGCGCACACCGCGCACCAATGCGCTGAACGGCAGCTGCTCACTGAACTGAAAACGCACCGCGCTCACTTGGGTGAACAACCCCACGGTGGAGCGAAACCGCGCATTGGAACGGTTAAGAATCGGCAGCCCCACCATCCACTCATCACGCTGATGGGTGCGGGTGAAATACACATAGAGTGCCGCCAGCAACACATGAAACGCCGAGGCCTGGTAATGGTTGGCCATGTGCTCCATACGGTCGAGCAGCGTCACCGGGAAGGGTTGCACCAAGGTGTTGCTCGGTGCCTGGGTATTCAGCCTGGGCGTGAGCAGCGGCTCGGACAGCACCTGGTATTTGTCCAGCCAATAGTCACGGTCGCGGGCGTAGCGCGCGGATTGATGGTAGTGCAGGTCAGTGTCGATAAAGTCGATATAGGACGGTGCCTGCAGTTCCGGTGGCCGGCCGTGCTGCAGGTCGGTGTACAGGCAAGCCAGGGATTGCAGCATCTGGCCAAAGCCCCAACCGTCGAGGATCAGGTGATGGGCCTGGGTGCCCAGGCGATAGTGACCATCGTCGAGCTTGACCAAAAAAAAGCGAAACAGCGGTTCGCCGGTCATGGCGTATGGCCGGGACATCTGTTCCTGCATCAGGGCCTGGGTCGCAGCCTTGGGATCGGGGAGCGCAGAGAAGTCATGCAGCTTCACCTCTGTCGTCAAGGTGGTGGCGAAGGTCTGGCGGGGCAAGCCATTCCCATCGCAGTGCAGTTGGGTTCGCAACGCATCATGCTTGGCCACCAGCATCTGAACGGCACGCTGGAGCAAATCCGGCACCACGGGACCTGCAAAATCGACATAACCGCCGATGTTGTACAGCGGTGAGTCGCCTACCCGCAGTTGGTCGAGCCAGATGTCCTGTTGGGGGGCGGTTAGGGGGAAGCTGACCGGCGGGCTGTTGAGATACTTCATAAGATCCTTCTCATGGGGGTCAGATACTGGCCGCGCAGGGGAGTCCATTACGACGAATCTGCCGGATTGGATCATGGGGGGCGGGGGGCGTCTGTCACCCGAAACCCGGACATCGAGGCAGGCGAACAGGCCACGCTGAGAGTTCATTACTGAAACGATTAAAGCGTTGTAGGACATTGGCTATTTATCGCCGATGTCGCTTTTCTAAAATTTTTATTTAAAACATAATTTTTACTTATATATCAAATAGTTAAATAGCTCTAAAAACCAACGCCGATTTTTTTCTGTCGGAATGCACCCTCAGAAACGTCTAATTAATGACACCATTTTTATGGCAGGTTGTGTCCCTCGTTTCCGCTACATACGTAGGACAAATCGCTATGGCTAAATGAAATCTCGAACTCCGAGCTACGTTCAAGGAGTACGGAACGCCCCCTACAGACCCAGGGCGTCCGTTGACGGTTTTCGACATCAAGGATGAGATGGCTATGAGTCTGCCCCGAAATATTGGCAACACGGAAAACCCGCAGTTCTACGCCGAATTAGGTGAGTTGATTTCAAACAGCGGTCATACGAGCTTTGCCGCCAACATGTTGCATCTGCTGGACAAGTGGGTACCGATTCACCTGGTGGACCTGAGCGAATGGACCCTCGATGAGCTGCGCGACAGTGTGCTCGATATCACGTTGCTGGGCAGCGCCGGCCTGCAACAGGACCTGTGCGCCCCCCAGCCCCTGCAGCCCCTCAAAGACCACCCGCTGCTGCGGGAAATGCTGCGCATGCAAGACCCGCTGCTGATTCAGTTGAAGGCCAAGGCCGACAGTACCCACCCGCTGGGCACCTCGCACCAGTGCAACCTGGTATCGCGCCAGGGCAATCGGCGCTGTGTGATTTCGCTGTATCGCCAGGCGACCCAACGCGGGTTTTCCCTGACCGAACTGTCGTTCCTCAAGTGCCTGTCGGACACCTTGCTGCCCCTGATGGAGCGCCACGCACAACTGCTGCGCCAGGCCCCCATCAGCGAGGCAGAGCCGACCCACAACCTGTTGGAGCCGTCACAGTTGCAGCGTGAGTTCTACAAGCGCCTGTCCCTCAGTGACATCACCCTCTCCGCCCGGGAACAAGAAGTCTGCCTCGGGCTGCTGACCGGCGGCACCGTGCCGCAAATGGCGGAAAAACTCAGTGTGAAAAACAGCTCGATCGAAACCTACCTCAAACGTGCCGCCGCCAAATTGGGCGTGAGCGGCCGCCATGGCCTGGCCAAATGGATGGTTGGCGCCTGATGAGCAGAGTGACGCTCACCGCCCTGGGCCTGGCCTGGATGCTTGGCGGTTGCTCGCTGATTCCCGAGTACCAACGGCCACAGGCACCCACACCTGCGCAATACCCGCAAGGCGGTGTCTACGCACTGGCACAGGCCGGCACCGTTGCAGTGAAGCCGGACTGGCAGGCCTTGTTCCATGACCCGGCTCTGCAACAACTGATTGGCGCGGCGCTGATCAACAACCGTGACCTGCGGGTGGCTGGCCTCAACGTGGAGGCGTTCCAGGCACAGTACCGCATCCAGCGCGCCGACCTGTTCCCGGCGGTGTCGGCCAACGGGGCCGGTAAACGCCAGAAATTACCCGCCAATGTGACGGGCACCGGCAAGTCGGCGATCACCTCCGCCTACTCCGCCACCTTGGGGTTAAGTGCCTATGAACTGGATTTCTTCGGCCGCGTGCGCAGCCTCAGTGAGCAGGCGATGCTCACCTACCTGGGCACCGAAGAAGCACGGCGCAGCGCACAGTTGAGCCTGGTGGCCAACGTCGCCAATGCCTACCTGACCTGGCGGGCCGACCAGGAACTGCTGGTCCTCGCCCAGCAAACCCTGGTAGCCAACGACCACAGCTGGCAGTTGACCGACCGCAGCAAAACCGCGGGCAAAGCCTCGGCGCTGGACGTGGTGCAGGCCCGTACAGCGGTCGAAAGCACCCGCGCCAGTGTGGCCCGCTATGAACGCCAGGTTGCCCAGGACCTCAACAACCTCGCCCTGCTGGTGGGCGCCCCGGTGGATGAAAACCTGCCGGCGCGCCCATTGGCCGATGACCTGGTGGCACGCGTGCCGGCGGGGCTGCCGTCCGACTTACTGCAGCGCCGTCCGGATATCCTCCAGGCCGAATACCAACTGCAGGCCGCCAATGCCAATATCGGCGCGGCGCGCGCGGCGTTCTTCCCGTCGATCACTCTCACGGCCAACGCCGGTAGCACCAGCACTGACCTGTCGGGGCTGTTCAAGGGGGGCTCGGGCACCTGGACGTTCCAGCCGCAGATCAACCTGCCGATCTTCAACGCCGGCAGCCTGCGGGCCAGCCTCGACTACGCCAAGCTGCAAAAAGACGTCACCGTGGCCCAGTACGAAAAATCCATCCAGACCGCCTTCCAGGAAGTCGCCAACGGCCTCGCCGCGCGCCAGACGTTTAACGACCAATTGAAGGCGCAAAGGGATTTCGTCGCCGCCAACCAGGCGTATTACGACCTGGCTCAACACCGCTACCGCAGCGGCGTAGACAGCAACCTGACGTTCCTCGATGCGCAACGCTCGTTGTTCAGTTCCCAACAAGCGTTGATTGTGGACCGCCTGGCGCAACTGGTGGCAGAAGTGAACCTGTACACGGCATTGGGCGGCGCATGGAGCGTCACCGCAAGCCCGACTGCCGCAGCCGATACTCCCCCGGTGTCACCTGCGCGTAACGAAGGAAAAACCGGCTGAAATAGGCCGGGTCCTTGAACCCCAGCTGGTAGCAGATTTCATTCGCGGAGCTGCCGGTAAACAGCAGCAGGCGCTTGGCCTCCTGCATCAGGCGCTCCAGGATCAGACGCTTGGACGGCAAGTCGGCCATGCGTCGGCATACCTCATTGAGGCGCGCTTCGGTGACGCCGATCCTCTCGGCGTAACGCGCCAGCGGCCAATGCTCCAGGTAGTGGGCCTCGATCAGTTCGTTGAAGCGATTGAAGATGCGCAAATCCTCATGCCGCGTCGGACGCGCCGGCAGCGAATGGGCACACAGGCGCAGCAGGCGAATCATGATCAGGCGGGTCAGGCTATCCAGGGCGGCGGCGCGTCCTGGCCGTTGGGCATTGATCTCGCTGTTCAAGGCTTCAAACAGTTGATCCAGCCCTTGGGCATCCTCCGTCAAGGTGACGCAGGCAGCACCTGAGGCCAGGCTGGGGTCGGCTTCTATCAATGCCCAGACCAGTTGCTGGCGCACCGTCAACACATGCCCGTCGGCGTCAGCTTCGGTGACAAAAGCGTGGGGCACCGTGGGGGGCGTGAGGAAAAACATAGGCCCCGCTTCGACGTATTGGCGGTCATCCAGATACACCCGCACCGCACCACTTTTTACGTAATGCACCTGGAAAAATCGGTCATGCCGATGCACGGGCATGTTGCGCCCGAAAAATTCCGCCAGGTTGGCGAGCTTGTCGTAATGCACCTCGGCGTCGCTGTAACGCTGGTCGTAGACCTGCCCGATGTTGATGTTGGGAATCGGCTTCACGCTGCTCTCTTCTTATTATTGCGGTGTCGCTGGATTTTGCCATGCTTGACGATAGTTAACATATTAATTATAACGTTAACACATTAACGAACTGCCTACGCAGCCGTTGCCACCGCCAGGAGAAACGCATGAGCCGTACCCTGCATGATGTTGCCAGCGGCACCCTGTTCGGCGTTGCGCTGAACTACCAGGGCCTGCTGGACCAGCATCTCGCCGCCTTCGAACAGGCGCCCTATCAGAAGCCGCCGACCAAGCCGGTGCTGTTTATCAAGACCCCCAATACACGCAACGAGCACGGCGGCGTGGTGCTGCATCCTGCAGGAGAACGCCTGCAACCGGGGCCGGCGTTGGGCGTGGTGATCGGCCGGCGCGCCAGCCGCGTCAGCCTGGAAAACGCCATGGCCCATGTGGCCGGGTATGTGGTGGTGAATGAGTTCAGCCTGCCGGAAGACAGCTACTACCGCCCTGCCGTCAAAGCCAAATGCCGCGATGGATTCTGTGCCCTGGGGCCGCAGGTGGTGCCACGGGATCAAGTCGCCAACCCCAATCAGCTGAGTCTCAAACTCTGGGTCAACGGTGAGCTGCGCCAGGAAGACTCCACATCCAACTGGGTGCGCGACATCCCGCAATTGATCGCCGAGATCAGCGAGTTCATGACCCTGCACCCGGGCGATGTGCTGATCACCGGCACTCCGCCAGGTCGTGTGGATGTGCTGCCGGGCGACAAGGTTGAAGTCGAGATCGACGGCGTGGGCCGCCTGGTCAGTCATGTTCAAGCGGAGACTCAAGCATGAAACACGCGCGCATCCGTTTTGAAGGTGAAGTCCACGCCGTACAGGTTGAAGCCGATAATGCCGTACGCCTGAACGATGGCCGCCGGGTCGCGGAAGATCAGGTGCAATGGTTGCCACCGGCCACCGGCAACATGTTCGCCCTCGGCCTGAACTACGCCGACCACGCCGCCGAGTTGGCGTTCAAGCCGCCGACCGAACCCCTGGTGTTTATCAAGTCGGTGGGCACCTACACCGGCCATCGCCAGGTCACGTGGCGCCCGGACAACGTCGCCTACATGCACTACGAGTGCGAGTTGGTAGCGGTCATCGGCAAGACCGCGCGCAACGTCAATCGCGCCGACGCCCTGGACTACCTCGCCGGCTACACGGTGTGCAACGACTACGCGATCCGCGACTACCTGGAAAACTATTACCGCCCCAACCTGCGAGTGAAAAACCGCGACACCACCACACCGGTCGGCCCTTGGATCGTCGATGTGGCTGACGTGCCCGACCCGGGCAATCTCACCCTGCGCACCTGGATCAACGGTGAACTGCGCCAGGTCGGCAGCACCCGCGACATGATTTTCGATATTCCTTATCTGATCGAATACCTGTCCAGCTTCATGCCCCTGCAGCCGGGCGACATGATCGCCACCGGCACGCCCGAAGGCCTGGCCGATGTAGTGCCGGGAGATGAAGTGGTGGTGGAAGTCGAAGGCGTGGGCCGTCTGGTCAACCGAATTGTCAGCGAGGCGGATTTTTTCTCCGCCCGGAAAGAGGCGTGAGCAACATGATCAAACACTGGATCAACGGCCGTGAAGTCGAAAGCAAAGACACCTTCATCAACTACAACCCGGCCACCGGCGAGGCCATTGGCGAAGTCGCCAGTGGTGGCGCCGAGGAAGTCGCCCAAGCGGTGGCGGCCGCCAAGGAGGCGTTTCCCAAGTGGGCCAACACCCCGGCCAAAGAGCGCGCCCGGTTGATGCGCAAACTCGGCGAATTGATCGAGCAGAACGTGCCGCACCTGGCCGAACTGGAAACCCTCGACACCGGCCTGCCGATCCACCAGACCCGGAACGTGCTAATCCCACGTGCTTCGCATAACTTCGATTTCTTCGCCGAAGTCTGCACGCGCATGGACGGCCACAGCTACCCGGTGGACGACCAGATGCTCAACTACACCCTGTACCAGCCGGTGGGCGTGTGCGGTTTGGTGTCGCCATGGAACGTGCCGTTCATGACCGCCACCTGGAAGACTGCGCCGTGTCTGGCCCTGGGCAATACGGCGGTGTTGAAGATGTCGGAGCTGTCACCGCTGACCGCCAATGAGCTCGGACGCCTGGCGGTGGAAGCCGGGATTCCCAACGGCGTGCTCAATGTGATCCAGGGTTATGGCGCCACCGCCGGCGACGCCCTGGTACGCCATCCGGACGTGCGGGCGATTTCCTTTACCGGAGGCACCGCCACGGGCAAGAAAATCATGCAGACGGCCGGCCTGAAAAAATACTCCATGGAACTGGGCGGCAAGTCGCCGGTGTTGATCTTTGAAGATGCCGACCTTGAGCGTGCCCTGGACGCCGCGCTGTTCACCATCTTTTCCCTGAACGGCGAGCGCTGTACCGCCGGCAGCCGGATCTTCATCCAGGAAAGCGTCTACCCGCAGTTTGTCGCCGAGTTTGCCGCCCGCGCCAGACGCTTGATCGTCGGCGACCCGCAAGACCCCAACACCCAGGTCGGCTCGATGATCACCCAGGCGCATTACGACAAGGTCACCGGCTACATCAGGATCGGCCTCGAAGAAGGCGCCACCCTGCTCGCTGGAGGCCTGGAGCGCCCCGCCAACCTGCCGGCGCACTTGAGCAAAGGCCAGTTTATCCAGCCGACCGTGTTTGCCGATGTGAACAACAAGATGCGCATCGCTCAGGAAGAAATCTTCGGTCCGGTGGTGTGCCTGATTCCGTTCAAGGACGAGGCCGAGGCGCTGCAGCTGGCCAACGATACCGAGTACGGCCTGGCCTCCTATATCTGGACCCAGGATATCGGTAAGGCCCATCGTCTGGCGCGCGGCATTGAAGCCGGCATGGTATTTATCAACAGCCAGAATGTGCGGGACCTGCGTCAGCCGTTCGGTGGGGTCAAAGGCTCCGGCACCGGGCGCGAAGGCGGCCAGTACAGCTTTGAAGTGTTTGCCGAGATCAAGAACGTATGCATTTCCATGGGCAGCCATCACATCCCGCGTTGGGGCGTATAGCCAGCCACCTTTGCACACCAACAAGAATAATGACTCAGGAGAATCATCATGGGCGAAGTGGTTCTGGCAGCGAAGATCTGTCATGTGCCGTCGATGTACCTGTCGGAATTGCCCGGCAAACATCATGGCTGTCGCGAAGCGGCGATTGCCGGGCATAAGGAAATCGGCCGTCGTGCTCGAGCATTGGGCGCCGACACCGCGGTGGTGTTCGACGTGCACTGGCTGGTCAACAGTGGGTATCACGTCAACTGCGGCGAACAGTTCCAGGGCACCTACACCAGTAACGAGCTGCCGCACTTCATCAAGAACATGGAGTACGCCTACCCCGGCTGCCCCGAGTTGGGCGAACTGATCGCCGCCGAGGCCAACCTGGCCGGTGTGCGCAGCATGGCCCACAACATCCCGAGCCTGGAGCTGGAATACGGCACGCTGGTGCCCATGCGCTACATGCACATGGGCGTGCCGGACGATGAAAAATTCAAGGTCATTTCCATCGCCGCCTGGTGCGCCTGGCACCGTCTGGAAGACAGCTTCACGTTCGGCGCCGCCGTACGCCGGGCCATCGAAAAGAGTGACCGCAAGGTGCTGGTACTGGCCTCCGGCTCTCTATCCCACCGCTTCTCGGACGACCGCGAGGCCGAAGCGAATATCCACAACTGGACCCGCGAATTCGACAAGCAGATGGACCTGCACGTGGTGGATATGTGGCAGCAAGGCCGTTTCAAGGAGTTCTGCGCGATGTTGCCGGACTACGCCGAGCACTGTTTTGGTGAAGGCAAGATGCACGACACCGCCATGCTCCTCGGCCTGCTGGGCGGGCCCGAATATGCCCAGCCCGCCGAGATCATCACGCCCCCGTTCGGCAGCTCGGGCACCGGCCAGATCAACGCGATTTTCCCGCTGTAAACCTGGGAGAAACCCATGCCGCACTTTATCGTCGAGTACACCGACAACATCGAACAACAGGCCGACCTGCCCGGTTTGTTTGAACAGGTCCACTGCGTGCTGGGAGACAGTGGCGTGTTTCCCCTCGGCGGTATCCGCAGCCGTGGCGTGCGCCTGGACACCTGGCGCATGGCCGATGGCAAGCACGACTACGCCTTTGTGCACATGACACTCAAGGTTGGCCACGGCCGCGACCTGGCCACGCGCCAGGCGGTAGCCGAAGCGGTGTTCGCACTGATCACCACGCACTTCGCCGAGTTGCAGGCGCAGCGCCTGCTGGCGCTGTCGTTCGAGATGGTCGAGCTGCACCCACAGCTCAACTTCAAGCAGAACAACGTGCATGCGTTTCTGAACAATCCGGCGAACTGAAACGGACGCAGTCCTTGCAGGAGCGAGCTTGCTCGCGAAGATCCCACACGCACCGTGGGTAACCAAAGGCGCTGCGTTTTCGTTGACGTTTTTCGCGAGCAAGCTCGCTCCTAACAACAAAAAGTACACCATCATGAGCACAGCCCAAACCACTGCCAGCCGCGTACTGGCCGAGCACGACCGCACCCATCGTTCAGTCACCTGGCACCTGATGCCGCTTCTGCTGGTGTGTTACCTGTTCGCCCATCTGGACCGCATCAACATCGGCTTCGCCAAGATGCAGATGAGCAGCGACCTGCACTTCAGCGATACGGTCTATGGCTTCGGCGCGGGGCTGTTCTTCATCGCCTACGCGCTGTTCGGCGTGCCGAGCAACATGGCACTGGACAGGGTCGGGCCCAGACGCTGGATCGCCAGCCTGATGGTGGTGTGGGGCTTCTTGTCCACCGGCATGTTGTGGGTCGAGAGTGCGCGCGGCTTCTACGTGCTGCGCTTCTTGCTGGGGGTGGCCGAGGCTGGGTTTTTCCCGGGCATCCTGGTGTTTCTCAACCGCTGGTACCCGGCCCGCCGTCGCGCCCAGGTCACCGCGCTGTTCGCTATCGCCGTGCCCATGGCCGGGGTGCTGGGCGGGCCACTGTCCGGGGCGATTCTCGAACACTTCCATGATGCAGGCGGCCTGCGTGGCTGGCAGTGGATGTTCCTCATCGAGGGTGCGCCGGTGGTGCTGCTGGGGCTGGTGGTGCTCAAGGGGCTGCCGGACGGTTTCGACTCGGTGCGCTGGCTGACCGCCGAACAAAAGCAGCAGTTGCGCGCCCAACTGAACAGCGAAGAACAACGCAAGACCATCACCTCATTCGGCGGCATCCTGCGTGATCCGCAAGTGTGGCTGCTGGTCGCGGTGTACTTTGCGGTGATGCTCGCAGTGAACACCCTCGCGTTCTGGATGCCCACCCTGATCCACGGCGCCGGCATCGGCCGCGACAGCCAAATTGGCCTGCTCAGTGCCGTGCCGTACCTGGCCGGCTGCTGCTTCATGATCGGCTGCGGGCGTTCTTCCGACCGCCATCGCGAACGCCGCTGGCACCTGTGTGTGCCATTGCTGATGGCCGCCGTCGGCATTGCCGTGGCAGGCCTGGCGCCAGGCAATCCATTGCTGGTGATGGGCGGGCTGGTGGTGGCCGGCATGGGCGCCAGTGCGGCCCTGCCGATGTTCTGGCAACTGCCGCCGGCGTTTCTATCCAACACCACCCAGGCTGCCGGCATCGCCATGATCAGTTCGTTCGGCAGCGTCGCCGCATTTCTCGCGCCGTACCTGATCGGCTGGATGCGCGACGCCACCCAAAGCGCCAGCCTGGCCCTGTATGTCCTTGCCCTGTTTATCGCCCTCGGCGGCCTGCTGGTGCTACGCACACACGCCGCCATCGTCAACCCATACTAGAGATTGTTGCCATGCTCGACTCCCAGCAAATCCTTGAAGCGGCCGCCCGCCTGGACCGCGCCGAACACAGCCGTGAACAAGTGCGTCAGTTTTCCCTCGACTACCCGGACATCACGCTCGAGGACGCCTATGCGATCCAGCGCGCCTGGGTCGCCCAGAAGATCAAGGACGGGCGCACCTTGAAAGGCCACAAGATCGGCCTGACCTCGCGGGCCATGCAGGTGTCGTCGAACATCACCGAACCCGACTACGGCGCGCTGCTCGATGACATGTTTTTCGACGAAGGCAGCGACATCCCCTTCGATCGCTTCATCGTGCCAAGGGTGGAAGTGGAGCTGGCTTTCATCCTCGGCAAGCCCCTCAAAGGCCCGAACTGCACAGTGTTCGATGTACTCGACGCCACCGAATGGGTGATCCCGGCGCTGGAGATCATCGATGCCCGCATCCAGCAGGTCGACCCGCAGACCCGCGCGACCCGCAAGGTGTTCGACACCATCTCCGACAACGCCGCGAATGCCGGTGTGGTGCTGGGCGGTCGCGCCGTGCGCCCCACCGAGATCGACCTGCGCAAAGTGCCGGCGGTGCTGTACCGCAATGGAGTGATCGAGGAGTCCGGCGTCTCCGCGGCGGTGCTCAACCACCCGGCCAAGGGCGTAGCTTGGCTGGCCAACAAACTGGCGCCGTATGACGTCACGTTGCTGCCGGGGCAAGTCATCCTCGGTGGCTCCTTTACCCGGCCGGTGGCGGCCAACCCTGGCGATACCTTTCATGTCGACTACGACCTGCTCGGGTCGATTGCCTGTCGTTTCGTCTAAGCCCTGGAGGATTGCCATGGACATGCCCGTCAACCGCTTCAAACAACGCTTGCTCAACGGCGAAGTACAGATCGGCCTATGGCTCGGCCTTGCACACGCCTACTGCGCGGAACTGGCCGCCAACGCCGGTTTCGACTGGCTGTTGATCGACGGCGAACATGCACCCAATGACTTGCAAGGCCTGCTCGGGCAGTTGCAGGCCGTGGCGCCCTACCCCAGCCAGGCGCTGATTCGCCCGGTAATCGGCGACAGCGCGCTGATCAAGCAACTGCTGGATATCGGCGCCCAGACCTTGTTGGTGCCGATGGTGGAAAGCGCCGCCCAAGCCCACGATCTGGTGCGCGCCATGCGTTATCCACCTGCGGGTATCCGTGGCGTCGGCAGTGCCTTGGCCCGCGCTTCGCGCTGGAACAGCATTTCCGGATACCTCGACCAGGCCGATGAGCAGATGTGCCTGCTGGTGCAGATTGAAAATCGCGAAGGCTTGGCCAATCTGGAGGCCATAACAGCGGTCGACGGCGTCGACGGGGTGTTCATCGGGCCGGCAGATTTGAGTGCGTCCATGGGACATCGAGGTAATCCCGGGCATCCCGACGTGCAGGCGGCGATAGAAACCGCCATCCGGCGCATCGTGCAGTCGGGCAAGGCGGCAGGCATCTTGAGTGCCGATGAAACGCTTGCTCGACGCTATATCGAACTGGGTGCAACGTTTGTGGCAGTGGGCGTGGATACCACGGTGTTGATGCGCGGGCTGCAGGCCCTGGCAGGGAAGTTCAAGGGTAGTCCAGAGCCTGCAACCACTGGTGGGGTGTACTGAAATCGCACGTTCGGATTTGGCGGTGACTCAGCGCTTGATGTTCTTCAAATCTTCCAGCAGGCCCAGCAGGGCCTCGAACTTCTCTTCGCCCAACTGATCCTGCAAGCGCTGGTAGTTGGCTTCCATGCAATGGCTCATCGACTCGAAACTCGCCCTGCCCTTGTCGGCCAGCGTCACCAACACGCGGCGCTGGTCCTGCTCGGCTTTACGTCGGTGCACCATGCCGGCGGCTTCCATGCGCACCAGCACGCCGGTCATGCTCGGCTTGAGGATGCAGGCCAGTTCCGCCAACTGGTAAATCTCCAGCTCACCGTACTGTTCAAGGATGCGGATGATCCGCCATTGCTGTTCGGTCAGGCCGTGTTCATTCAACGACGGGCGGAAGAAACTCATTGCGGCTTCGCGGGCTTGCAGCAGGGTCAAGGTCAGGGACTGGCGAGGTTTGGACATAGGGATCAGGGTCACGAGGTATTTAGTTAATAATTTAACGAAACTCTAGCATTCCCTGCCAGTGAGAGCGCTATAACTTGTTGAGCGCACTGCCCATGGCGCTCTGAATCAAATGCACGGGCACGCAGCGTCAAGACTTCCATCCCGTCAGGGCCCTTAATGGAGGCATCCGCTTCAGAGCCTTCCTTCACCTTTTCAGGCTGCGCCATGATCAACATCGAAACTCCCACGTATTACACCGCCACCAAGAAATACAACCTCAGTTTCCCCACCCTGGAACAGGACATCGAAGCCGATGTGGTGGTGATCGGCGGCGGTTTTTCCGGCATCAACACGGCCCTGGAACTGGCGGAAAAAGGCATCACTGACAT
Organism: Pseudomonas sp. MWU13-2517; assembly: GCF_023242545.1. Classification (NCBI taxonomy): domain Bacteria; kingdom Pseudomonadati; phylum Pseudomonadota; class Gammaproteobacteria; order Pseudomonadales; family Pseudomonadaceae; genus Pseudomonas; species Pseudomonas sp. MWU13-2517. Next base: position 124,185 of record NZ_JALMFA010000009.1, read on the forward strand.
TGTGGTGCTGGAGGCACGCTACCTGGGCTTTGGCGGCACCGGCCGCAACGGCGGGCAGATCATGGCCGGTATCGGCCATGACTTGGAGAAGATCAAGAAGGACGTCGGCGAGGACGGCCTGCGCCAGGTGTTCGAGATCAGCGACCTGGGCGCCGACATCATCAAGAACCGCATCGCCAAGTACAACATCGATGCAGACTTCTGCCACGGCTACGGCTACATGGGCTTCAACGCCCGCCAGGAAAAAACCCTGCGCGCCTGGGAAAAAGACTTCAAATCGATCAACAGCCAGCACGAAATCCGCTTTCTCGGCGGCAGCGATGTGCAGCAGATCATCGGCTCCAACGCCTATACCAGCGCCCTACTGCACATGGGCGGCGGGCATGTGCACTCGCTGAACCTGCTGCTGGGCGAAGCCACCGCCCTGGCCAGCCACGGCGTACGGATTTTCGAGAACAGCCCCGCGCTGGAAGTCAGTTACGGCGAGCGCATCACCGTGCGTACCGGGCGCGGCTCGGTGCGCGCCAGCAAGTTGTTGTGGGCCTGCGACAGCTTCCTCAACAAACTCGAACCGGAGCTGCACCGCTCGACCATCAACACCTACGCGTTCCAGATGATGACCGAGCCGTTGTCCGAAGAGCTGATCCAGCGCATCAGCCCGATTCGCGGAGCCTACAGCGACATTCGCCCGGTGATCGATTACTACCGCGTGACCAACGAGAACCGCCTGCTGTTCGGCGCCGCGACGCCTCTGGTGGAGCATATTCCCGGCGACCTCAAGGCCTGGAACCGCCACCTGATGCTGAAGATTTTCCCCTACCTCAAAGACGTAAAGATCGACCTGGCCTGGGGCGGCCCGATGGCGTGCAGCCCCAATCTGTTCCCGCAGATCGGCACCCTGCCGGGCCGCAGCAATGCGTTTTTCGTGCAGGGCTACTCAGGCTTTGGCGTGACCCCCAGCCACATCATCTGCAAGGTCCTGGCCGAAGGCATGAGCGAAGGCTCGGCGCGCTATGACCTGGTCAGCTCCATTCATCGCCCGACCATTATCGGCAAGGACGCCATCCGCCCGTTGCTGCTGACGGCGGGCAAATCCTGGCACCAACTGTCCGGTTACTGGAACGGGCGCCGCTAATCCCCTTTACTCATCAGGAGCAACTGCCATGACGCTTATCACCCTCAAGCACAACGTCCAGCTGTCGGAACTCGACGCCTGGGGCACCGTGGCCGACCTCGGCTCGCAGATTCTCGAAGGCGAAGTGCGCGCCTTCGGCAAGATGACGTTTGGCGCGCCCACCGACCCCGTCAGCAGCGCCTATTTCGGCACGACCCAAGGCAAGTTCCGCATGGTCTACCCGTTCGCCGAACAAGCCACCATCGTGACTGGCGAAGTGGTGCTGACCGATGAATCCACCGGCCAGTCCGCACGCTACAAAGCCGGTGACAGCTGGTTCGTGACCAAGGGCACGCCGGTGTTGTGGGAAGTGGTCAGTGAAAGTTTCGTCAAACACTACTTCGCCGTCGCGTAAGGAAGCGTTGTCATGACGAATTCTCCGGATTGGATCACCGTGGGCGCCCTGGCCGACGGTTTCGCCCCGCAAGCTTTTATCCTGCCGAACCTGGCCGAGCTGGCCGGCCAGACGTTCACCCTGCACTTCGCCAATGGCTGGCAGATCGAGCACCGTTTCGAGCAGGAGCGCCTGGCCTGGCACGCCGCCGATGGCCACTCCAGCGGCAGCGCGCCTTATCGGGCCACCTCGATCCGCCCAGGGCTGTACCTGGTGGACTTCATCAAGCACGAAGCCGGGCAAAGCTGGTCGATCAGCCTGGTGCTGGATGTACCGGCAGCGTCATTCACTGCCGTGATCGGCAACCTGCCAAGCCAACAGGAGACCCACGAGGGCCTTTACCATCGGGCCCTGGCCGGCAAGCCGCTGACCTCGGTGCAGGTTGACTTCCTTCACGGCAGCCTCGACCGTCCCTGGCAGGACGGCCATTGCCTGCACGCCCCCACCGACGAACTGGTGGGCCTGCGCAATCAGTATCGCTACAGCCCCAGCGAGGTCTACGAGCATATCTACCTCAACCAGCGCTTCTACGCGTGGCAATGCCTCAAAGGCGTGGAACAGGGCTTGTGCGACACCGACCGTTGCCATTACTACAAAATCGCCGAGCAGTTGTACCTGTTTGTATGGCAGGAGAAGATCGTGCCCACCCTCGGCCTGGTGCTGATTGACCTGCAACAGCACCGCAGCGACGGCAAGATCTTCGGCTATGCCGGGGCGTCGTTCGATGCGCTGTCGAACTTCCCGATCAGCTCGTACTGCCAGGTGCTCAACCGCACGGAGTACCCTCGTGACTGAGCGGCGCACGGTGCTGATCACCGGGGCCGGCACCGGTATCGGTGCCGCATGCGCACGGATGTATGCCGAGGAAGACGCGCGTCTGGTGCTGGTCGGCCGGCGTCGGGAGCCGCTGGAGCAGGTGGCGCGCGAAACCGGTGGGCTGATCCTGGTGGGCGACGCTGCCTGCCCGGACACCTGGGACGGCTTTATCCGCCAGATCCGTGAACATTACGGCCGCCTCGATGTGCTGCTGGCCTGTGCCGGTGGCCATGGCCTCGGCAGCGCGACCCACACCAGTCCCGCCACCTGGGCAGACGCCCTGCGCAGCAATCTCGACAGCGCGTTCTACAGTGCCCGCGCCTGTTTGCCGCTGCTGCAGGCAAGTGCGGGCAACATCGTACTGATCGGTTCCATCGCCTCGCTGGCAGCGGGGCCTGAAGTGTGCGGCTACACCACGGCCAAACATGCGTTACTCGGGCTGAACCGCTCCCTTGCGCGCGATTACGGGCCACACGGTGTACGGGTGAACGCGGTGTGCCCGGGCTGGGTTCACACGCCCATGGCCGATGCGGAGATGCTGCCGTTGATGGACGCTTATGGCGAGACCTTGCCGCAGGCCTATGCGCGCGTGTGCGCCGACGTGCCTTTGCGGCGTGCCGCCCAGCCAGAAGAGATCGCCAAGGTGTGCCGCTTCCTGGCATCCGGCGATGCCTCGATCATGACCGGCGCCACAGTGGTGGCCGACGGTGGTTCAAGCATCGTGGACGTCCCCACTCTGGCCTTCGCACACCTGGAGACCCACCATGAATGACCTGCAATTCAGTGGGCGCGTGGTGTTGGTCACCGGCGGTGCCCAAGGCATCGGGCGCGGCATCGTCGAGGCATTTGCCCAGCGTGGCGCACGGGTGGTGATTGCCGACCGCCTGTTGGCGCAGGCCCAGGCAGTAGCTGCAGCGTTGTGCGCGCAGGGTTATTACGTCGAAGCGCTGGGTGTGGACCTGGCAGAGGCCGAGGCGGTATTCGATTGCGTCAAAGGACTGCCTCGGCTGGATACCGTGGTGCACAACGCGGGGTATTTTCCATTGACCGCTTTGCAAGACATCACCCCGGCGCTGCTGCAGCGCACTTTGGCGGTCAACCTGTCGGCGCTGTTCTGGCTGACCCAGGCGGCGTTGCCGATGTTCCGCGCACAAGGCCAGGGCTGCGTGCTGGTAACGTCGTCCGTCACCGGCAACCGGGTCGGCTACCCAGGGCTGAGTCATTACGCGGCATCCAAGGCCGGGGTCAACGGGTTTATCCGCAATGCGGCGCTGGAGCTGGCGCCGCTGAATGTGCGGATCAACGGCGTGGAGCCCGGCGTGATCGCCACCCCGGCGATGGGCAATCTGGGTGACGCCTCGCTGACCGACAGCATCGCCAGCCGCGTGCCCCTGGGGCGGTTGGGCGCGGCGGCGGATATCGCGGGGGCCATGCTGTTTCTCGCATCGGACCTGGCCAGTTACATCACCGGACAAACCCTGGTGGTAGACGGCGGGTCTACCCTGCCTGAAATCTGAAACCCGATTCAAATGAGGGAGGGGCTCGCTCCCGATAGCGATGGGTCAGCTACAGATGTATCAACTGACCCAGCCTCATCGGGAGCAGGCGCCCTCCCACATCAAGCCTGCAACCGGCTCGACCGGAAATCCTTCGGCGACACCTCGAACTGCTTCTTGAACGACCGGCTGAAGTGGGCCGAATCGGTAAAGCCCCACTTGTAGGCAATCGAGGTGATCGACTCACTGCGCAGGAACGGGTTGGTCAAGTCATCCGCGCTGCGCATGAGCCGCGCCCGCTGGATATAACGGCAGACGCTGTCGTCCTGCTCTTCAAACAACCGGTAAAGCTGGCGCACTGAAATGTTGAGCCGGTTGGCCAGGCCGATCGGGCTCAGGCCCGGCTGGCTGAGTGACTCATCAATCACCTTCTGCACATAGCTACGCAGGTTATTGCCCTGCAGCGCCGCCACGCCTTCGCAGCACTTATCGCCCTGCTCCAGGGCCGAGCCCAGCAGTGAGACGAACGCCGCTTGCAGCGCCTCGACCTCACCTGCGCCATCTTCGGTGTCGTCCTTGCACAGTTGGTCCATCAGCACGTGCAGCATGCGCCCACAGGCCTTGGTCGAGGATATCTTGCCGAAGGCGCGGGCTTCACCGCCCACGTGCTTGCACACCTCGGCGCGTGCGAGGGACAGCGAGGCATGTTCAATCAGGCCGAAGGGGGTGATTTCGATGGAGCCTACCGAGTCCATCAGCAGCATCTCGCCGGGGGCCAGTTGCAGAGTCTGGCCGTTCTGTACGATCTGCGAGTAACCGCTGCGCTGGCTGATCAGGAAACACGCCTGGTCGTCGTCATGGTCGGCATGGTGCGACGCACGCTTGATCAGCCCGGCATTGGTGCGCAGGATGGCCAGGCCGCGCGGGAGGTTGTGGATCTCGCCGATGAACAACGAGCGGTTGAAGGCCAGTTCGGTATCGAAGTGACCGCACGCGGCGCGCAGTTCGCTATTCCAGCTGTCGAGCCCGTTGTGTGCATGCTGTGGGATGCTCATGGGGTATCTCCGCAATGGCTTCTTTTTGTTGTTCTGGCGCAATAGTTAACATGTTATCTATATGCACGCAACAACTACCTGTTTGCCATTGCAGAAGCACTATTGATGCCAATCAGAGCGTCGATAACACGCGTTGCAACCCGGCCAACGTCGCGAGTAAATGTTCGCGCTGCACAGGGCTCAAGGCGATATAACGACGAAACGCCGGCATTCGATTAACCACTTCACTGCCGCCCATATGCTCCAGCCGTACGCTCCATTGCCGGTCTTGCAGCTCAAACCGCAAGCGCTTGAAATCCAGTGGCATCAGGGCCTGTAAAAGCACGTCGTCGGCCTGCAACCGCGCCTGCAATTCACGGCCCAGCGCCGGATTACCGGAGCGGCATCGTACGCGAATGCCATTGCGCCGGATCGCGCCGCCATGGTGCACCTCGAAACGCCCCGTGCCTCCTGCCGAAGCAGGTACCTGTAGAAGAAATTCGGTCATGACCAGGTGCATCAACAGCTGCGACTCGGTGCGCTCGACGATCTCAAACGCAAAGCCATTCACTTGGAGTGTCGCCAGCCCGAGATTGCGCCGCAAATGCGCCAGGGTGACTCCTGGCCGATACCCTGTCGGGGGGCGGTCGGCGCGTAACAGCTCAAACAGTTTTTGCCGCAAAGTCGCTATAACCATCACGCAGATGCCCCGGTTCGTTGCTGAATTCCTTGGCCAGTACCTCCTCCACGGAGGCCGGTTTGAAGGGATTGACCTTCTGCACCACCAGGGTCCAGAACAATGCATACGCCGCGGTCACGCCGAGCATCACGCCGAACGGCACATAGATATCGGCCGGGTGCATGCCTGGCGGTGTGATAAACCACATGCCCAACAGGATGCCGAAACTCGATACGATCTGCGGCAGCGGAAACCATGGCGAGCGGTAGGCCCGGGGCAAATCCGGGCGACGGATGCGCAGGATCACCACCGACACCGTCACCAGCAGGTAGGCAAAGCTCCACGCACACACCGCCGCCAGCACCAGGTGCATGATGTTGTCGGTGTTGCCACCCAGGTAAAGCGCGTGCAGGCAAGGGATCAGCATTGCCACGAGGATGCACAGCAGCGGCGTCTTGAAACGCGGATGCAGGTAGGTAAAGACCCTGGGCAGTGCGCCGTCCACTGCCATGCCGTAGAGAATGCGAGGCACACCGGCCATCAGGGTGTTGATGGTCGCCGCCCCGGCAAACAGAAAGCCGATGCCCAGCCACAGAGGGCCGACGTGTCCCATCACCTGCTCGGCAAATTTGGGGATCGCCATCGGCGTGTCCAGCAGGTGCACACCGGACGCGGCATCCAACACTACGTTTTCTACCTGGCGCTTCATCGCCGCGCCATAAATGAACATGCACATGGCCACGCCTGACAACCCGAGCATCATCGCGCGCGGCATCACCTTGGCCGATTGGCGCAGGTCCGGCGCCAACGGCGTGACGAACTCGCAGCCGACGAACATGAACATCGCCAGACCCACCAGCGACAGCACAGTGATCAGGTCGGTGCCCACCAGCGACGCACCGAACCAGCCATCCAACTGCACCGCCGGCGCGGCGATCAGGCCGAGCACGCCGAACACCATCAGGGTGGTCCACATGCCAAAGGTCAGGATGATTTCCGCACGGCCGAACGCGCTGACGCCAAAGGCATTCAGCACGCCGAAGACCACCACGAAGCCCACGCCGAGCAACCACGAACCGCCGGCGGATTCGGCCAGGGTATTGAGGTGTTCGAAGTTCACCAGGGCCATGACCCCTGAGAGGATGGTTTCGGCGGTGCCGGCAAACACATGCACGATCAGGTAGGCCGACAAGGTCCCGGTGATCGCAAAAAAACGCCCCATGCCGCAGTTGATGTAGTCGTACACCGAACCCGTGGTGGGCAGCAGGGAGGCGGCTTCGGCGAAGGTGCTCGCCTGGGCCAGCATCATCACCACGGCGATCAGCATCGCCAGGGCAAACGCACTGCCGCCGATGCCGAAGCCCATGGTGGCGGTGAGTATCACAGGGCTTGCCATGATCAGGCCGATGGTGCTGGCCAACGCGGTGGGGAAACCTACCGTACCCCGATTGAGGTGTGCGGTGAGTAGGTCGTTGCTCGACATGGTGGGGCCCTCGAAAAGGTTTTTTTTAATGTATCGGCACTCTGCGCCCCACCCGAGTTGCTCGTCTTGCCCCTGTGTGCCGCTGGTTTTGTTGCTCCCTGCCACAACGTGCCGGCTGGCGGCCTGGGTCAATTCCCTGGCACGCAGAGGAAAGACTTGGCTACTCGCCGCTCCCCCTAATGCGCCCTCACTCTCAACCAAGCATAAGGGCAATAATAATGGAGCACACACTGAAGAATCGTCGCCTGCGCCAGGCGGTCGTGCTGGGTATCAGCCTGCTGGCGGGCAAAGCCTGCGCCATCGAGTTGTACGCCGACGCCGACACCAAGGTCACAGGCAATTTCCTTGCCGTGTACGGCATGTTCAACAGCCCGAAGAACTACGATGGACGCAGCGGGGGTTCCACCTGGCGTGAGGCCTTCATCAAGTATGGCCTGAGCGTGGACCAGAGCCTGGGCAGCTTTGGCGGCATGTATGGCACCGCCAACCTGGTGAGTTCCGGGACCTGGGGCGACGGCGATGCATCCGGGGTCACCACCGGCAAGGAACGCACCACCAAGTTTGACGAAGCCTTTGCCGGTTGGCGCTCCGGCGACCTGTTCACAGCCTTGGGCAAAGACGGCGTGGACCTGTCATTCGGCCGACAGATCATCACCCTGGGCGACGGTTTTATCGTCAACGACGACGGGCCCAACCTGGGCAAGGGCGTGGGTGATGGTGAATTCAACCGAGGCGGCGCCTACTACATTGCGGCGCGACATGCCTTCGACAAAACCGCGGTGATCCGCCTGGGCGGCAAGGATGGCGTGCATGGCAGCCTGATGTGGATCAAGTCCGACAACCCCGCCCAGGCCATGACCGAAATGGCCGCAGGCACCCTGGAATACAGCACCGCGCCGGGCACCCTGGGGCTCACCTATCTTCACGGCATCGATGTGGATGAGCGCTTCGCCAGCGAGGTACAACGCCAACGCAAAGGCATGAACCTGTACAGCCTGCGCGGCACCGGCAATGCCGGCATCGACAATGCACACTTCGCCTTTGAACTGGCCCGCCAGGACCGCCGCGACAGTCAGCAAAACGCCGGCTACGCCGAAGCCGGCTATACCTTCACCAACCTGCCGTGGTCACCCGACCTGACGTACCGCTACGCACGTTACTCGAAAAACTGGGACGGTATGTTCTCGGGCTTCAACCGTGGCTACGGCACCTGGGTGCAGGGCGAAGTAGCAGGCAACTATTCCGGGCCGTACAACACCAATACGGCAGTGCAACACGTGGCGCTCAAGGTCAAGCCGCTGGACAACGTCACCCTCGGCGCACTGTTTTTCGACTACAGCACCGTCAGCACCCGCGGCCAACTCAACCTGGATGGCCGCGAGCTGGACCTGTACGCCGAGTGGGCAGTGAACGAGCACCTGATCATCACCCCACTGCTGGGCCTGTACAAACCCGACAAGGCGGCAGAGACCGGCGGCAACCAGGTTGGTGGCAACGGTACCAATGTCTACAGTCAGTTAGTGGTTGCCGTACCCTTCTGAACCACCTCGGGCGCACACGGATGCAGCGCCCGCACCTCTGCGTAGGCACCTTGATGATAGACCAGCGGCGCACGGCCGAAGTCGTCGAAGGCCACCACCTTGCCGATCATGATCCAGTGGTCGCCGCCGTCCACCTGCTGGTATTTCTCACAGTGGAAACGTGCGCAGCAATCAGCGAACACCGGCGAGCCGCCTTCCCCGGGCTCGTACTCGATCAGGGCAAAACGGTCCTCGCGCGGGCGCGCAAAGTTATTGGACAGATGCACCTGGTCAGCCGCCAGCACGTTCACCGCAAAGTGGCTGGCTTCCTCGAACACTTCATGGCTATTGGAACGTTTGTCGATGCTCCAGAGCACCAGCGGCGGGTCGAGGGACACCGAATTGAAACTGTTGGCAGTCACGCCGACCTTGCGCCCGGAGGCGGTGGCGGCGGTGACCACGGTCACACCCGTGGCGAAGTTGCCCAAGGCGCGGCGAAAGGCCCGTGGGTCGAAAAGGCGGCTATCAGACATGCAAGACTCCCGGGCGGCCCCGTGGGCGCGCCCTGATTGTTATTAGGAAAGAACGCGTCACACCATGCTCGGGTCCGGCTCAAGCCCCATCAGCTCGCGGCCCAGGATTTGCGCGCAGACATCGTAATCGGTATAGGCATGGGCACCGGTCATATGGGAGTCGCGGAACAGGCGCTGCATTTCGTTGTGCTCGAACCAGGCATTACCGCCTGCTGCGGCGAACAGGCGATCGACTGCCTCGATGCACATTTTGGTCGCATAGGCCTGGTTGGTGCGCCAGAACGCCAGGGTTTCGCGGCTGGGATAGCGTTGCGCTGCGCTATGTTCGGCGTGGTCCTGCCAGGTTTTTTCAAGGAAGGCGCGGGCAGCGGCCACCTGGTGCGTGGATTCGGCCAGGCGCATCAACGCCGGGGTTGCGGCGCCTACGGCGGCACCGGTGTAGGCGCGCACGCGATGTCTGGTTTTTTCACGGAACACTTCCAGCATGCGCTCGGCTACGCCGAGGCTGACGGTGGAAAAACCACTGGCGAAGTATGGCCGATACGGCGCGTAGAAAATCTGACTGTCGGGGTAGAGGCCAAAACCTGCGGATTTGCCTTCCATCATGTCCTTGGCCTTTTGGATACGGTGCTCGGGCACCCAGGCGTTGTCGATGAGCAAGGTCTTGGTGCCGCTGCCTTTCATACCGGCGGCGTGCCAGTCATCACGGATCTGGTAGTCGCTGCGCGGCAGTACCGCGAAGCAGTAATCCTGGCTGCCTTCGGCGTTCTGGCGGCGGCAGCCGACAATCGCCCACTCGCTATGGTCACAGCCACTGCTCCAGCCCATCTCACCGCTGAAATACACGCCGCCCTCACCCTCCGTCACCTGCCCGAACGGCGCGATACTGCTGCTGGCCGTGGCGTCCGGGTTCTCGCCCCAGATCTCCTGCTGCAACTTCGCCGAGAACAGCGCCAGTTGGTGACTGTGGGTGCACAGCAAGCTCATGGCCCAAGCGGTGCTGGCGCAACTGCCGGCGAGCAAGGCGATGCACTCGGTGAACTCGGGCAGCGAGAGTTCCAGGCCGCCAAAGGCCTTGGGCTGAAAAGCACGGTGCAGGCCGATGCTTTTGAGCAAGGCGATATTTTCATCCGGCACCTGCCGCAGTTGCTCAGCGCGTGCGGCATTCGCGGCGATGGTAGACAGGAGAGGCTTGAGGTCTTCAAGCAGCGGGTTTGGCTTTTTCATGGATGGCCCTGCTTATTATTGGAAGTCCGGCACACGCTCCGGATCGAGGAACGACGCCGGATGCAGGGCCAGTATCGACCGCTCGGCCCAGGCGGAAAATGCACGTTCCACAGGCAAGGTTGTACTTTTCACAGGCTCGGCAGGCACAGGCATGAACCCTGGCAGGCACAGTCAAGCCACCTCGATATTCCTTGGTTACCCTCGGCTTTTCTCAGTGAACTGCCAGGAAACCTGCCATGAGCGATATCCCGCTGCTGCCTCAAGTCGAAGCCTTTTTGCATCGCCGCCATGGGCTGTTCATCGATGGCATCAACGTGCCGAGCCACGCCGACCAGACGCTGGCCGTGACCAACCCTGCCACCGGCCAGGTCATCGCCGAAGTTGCCGATGCGAACCTTGCGGATATCGACGCCGCAGTCAGCTCCGCCAACCGCGGCTTTGCGCTGTGGTCACAGACCGCACCGGCGACGCGTGGCAATGTGTTGCTGAAACTCGCCGACCTGCTGGAACAGAATCGTGAAGAGCTGGCGCAGATCGAAACCTGCCAGTCAGGCAAGATCATCCAGATTGCCCGCGCCTTTGAGGTCGACCAGGCCGCGCACTTCCTGCGTTATTACGCCGGTTGGGCCACCAAGATCAGCGGCCAGACGATTACGCCATCGCTGCCTTCCTTCAATGGCGAGCGCTACACCGCCTTCACCCTGCGCGAGCCGGTGGGTGTGGTGGTGGGCATCGTGCCATGGAACTTCTCGACCATGATCGCCATCTGGAAACTCGCTTCGGCGCTGGTGACCGGCTGCAGCATCATCATCAAACCCAGCGAGTTCACACCATTGACCCTGCTGCGCATCGCCGAGCTGGCTATCGAAGCCGGGTTGCCGGCGGGCGTGCTCAACGTGCTGACGGGGAGCGGCCACGTCGGCAAGGGCCTGGTAGAGCACCCCGGCACCCACAAGGTGTCGTTCACCGGTTCGGTGCCCACCGGCATCGCCGTGGGCCGCAGCGCCATGGGGGCCGGCTTGACCCGTGCGACCCTGGAACTGGGCGGCAAAAACGCCGCTGGGTTCCTGCCTGACATGGATGTAGACAAAGCGGTAGAAGGCATCATCGAGGCAGGCTTTCTGCATTCCGGACAAATCTGCGCGGCAGCTGAACGCTTCTTCGTGCATCGCTCGCAGATCGACGCCGTACTGGAAAAGCTCAGCCGACGCCTGAGCCGCCTGACCATCGGCTCGCCCCTGGACGAACGCACCGAATTTGGCCCGGTGACCCACCGCCAGCACCAGCTCAAACTGCTCGGCTACTTCACCCAGGCCCGCGCCGAGAACAACACAATCATCCACGGCGGTACTCTCCTCGACCGCCCCGGCTGCTATGTCGAACCTACGGTGATCCTGGCCAACGGCATCAACGACACCCTGCTCAACGAAGAGACCTTCGGCCCCATCGCCACCTTCCTGCCCTACGACAGCGAAGACGAACTGCTCGCCCTGATGAACAACAGCCCTTTCGGGTTGAGCGCCAGCCTGTGGACCAACGACCTCGGCAAAGCGCTGCGCATGATCCCGGCGGTCAATGCGGGCACTGTGTGGGTGAACATGCACACCTTGCTTGACCCGGCGGTACCGTTTGGCGGCAATCGTTCTTCGGGGCTCGGCCGCGAGTTCGGCAGTGCGTTTATCGAGGATTACACAACGCTCAAATCGGTGATGCTGCGGTATTGACGGGCTTGCCGTCATGCATGGCGTCGGTTGAAAACATACCCAGTGACCAGGGGGGGCGGGCGCGGGGCCGGCCCGCTCCCTACCGGTGCCCGCTCACCTCGGGCGAAAATTCTGCAAACCGCCATCTCAATGCCAACGCCGCCGGACGCCGCACCCCATGTTCCACGGTGACCGTCCACAGCCGCTGCGCGCCCTCGAACAGGGCCACTTGCGGGCCGTCGAGGATCAACGATGTCCGTCCCGTCACTTGCAGCACGTCCCCCGACTCAAAGTCGATGAACAACAGGCCTGCCACCGGGTTCGCCTGCAGGTTGCCCAGTGTGGCGAAAAACAGGTTGCCGGCAAAGTCAGGGATGGTCAGCACGTTGCCTTCGACCCGCACAAACCCCGGGTTACCGCCTCGATGAGAAACATCCACCGAACGTTGGTCGTCCACCTCGACGTAACTCGCGACAAAGAAGGTGTCGGCATTGCGGATCATTGTTTGTGCCGCGTCATCCAGGCTGTCGAAATGCTCGGCCAACGTGCCGGGTTTGCGCACGACGCAATCAACCGGTCGCAGTTGGATGTACTTGGGGCAGTTGCCGAATGTGTGCACCACGTCGACCGAGAAACCCTCGTGATCGAGCGCCCCGACCCGGCCGTTCATGCGGTTGCGGCGGCGGGTATTGAGGTCGATACCCAGCAGGCCCACCGATGCGCCGTCTCGCAGGGCATGGCGGGCCGGGTCGCCCGGAGACGGCAGGCTGTCGATCTGTAAAGTCTGTGGGTCCGGCGAGTGGGCAAATCCCGGTGCCCCTTCAATCATCGTCGCCCAGGGGATACCTTGCCCGTCGACCACGCCCAGCATCAGATAAGGCAGCAAGGGGTAGAAATTGCGGTGCTGTTCCGGCAGGTGATCGCGAATCACCTTGGGCCCGACCACGGCCATGCGGGCGGCCACGCCAGCCAGCGCTTGCAGGTGCCGTTCGCCGGCATGCCAGGGTGTTTGTTCGATGGAGTTCATGGCGAGCACCTCATAATGAATGCCCCGATACTGCACCCTGCCCACCGGCGCGAGAATAACCACGCCCGGCAATCCACTATTACGCCAACTGAAATGCCGGATGCTCACGCAGCGCCGCTACGCAGTGGTCGACAAAACTGCGCACGCGCAGTGAGGCATGGCGCCCTTCGCGATACACCACCTGCACGGGCAACGCCGGCCGCTCATAGGCGGGCAACACCCGGCACAATTGCCCCTTAAGCAGGTAATCATGCACCGGGTAACTCAGGCAGCGGATCAGCCCCGCGCCGCCGACGGCCGCATTGATCGCGCCTTGCACTGTAGAACAGACCAAGCGCGCACGGGCCTTGAGCAAATAATCCTGAAACTCCCAATACAGCGGGTCGGCGTTGGCGATCAGCTGATGTTGCTTGAGGTCAGCCGGATGCCCGGGCTCGCCGTGGGCCGCGAGGTACTCGGGGCTGGCGCAGAGGATAGGTCGCACCTGCCCCACCGGCCGCGCGATCAGCGACGAATCAGGCAACTTGCCCATCAGTATCGCCACGTCCACGCCCTCTTCATGCAGGTTCACAAGATAGTCGTGGTAGTGCGCCTCCAGGCGCACGCCGGGATAACGCTCCATGTAACTGGCCAAGACCGGCGCCATCACATAGCGGCTGAACAGTAACGGCAAGAAAACCCGCAGATTGCCCTCGGCCTGCACATGCAGCCCCTTGGCCGATGCTTCGGCGGCCTCCACGGCGGCCAGCAAGCGCACGCAATCGGCCAGGTACGCGTGGCCCGCATCGGTCAAGCTGACACCCAGGGTACTGCGCAGCAGCAACGGCACGCGCAAGTGTGCTTCCAGCCGTCCCAGCGCCCGTACCAATGTCGGGCCGGACACCTGAGCAGCACGCGCCGCCGCCGCCAGGCTCGATTGCCCGGCCAGTGCGGCGAACAGTTGCATATCGCGATAACGCTGCATCAGCCGCGCCGCGTCGTCGTCGGGTTCAGGGCAATGTCCTGACCCAGACGCTGGGAAAGGAAGTCCACGAAGGTGCTGACCTTGGCCGGCACCCGCGCGCTTTTCTGGAACACCACTTGAATCGGCAACGGTGCCGGTTCGAATGCCTCCAACACAATTTCCAACTCACCCGCCGCCACCGCCGCCGCGACTTGATAGGACAGCACCCGCGTCAAACCCCAGCCCAACCGGGCCAGATTGATCGCCGCATTGTTCGCGCTCACCACCAGCCGCGGTTCGATAGGTACCGTCAGCGGCCGGCCCGCTTCGACAAACGTCCACTCGTTCACCCGTTGGCTGGCGGACGACGTGGCAATCTTGAATTCCCGCAATTGCGCTGGGTGCCCGGGTCGCCCCTGTTGATCGAGAAAGGCCGGCGCCGCACACACTACTCGGCGCACCTCGCCGACTTTAACCGCCTGTTGCCCCGGCTCGTGCAGATGACCGATACGCACCGCCACATCGACGCCCTCGTCGGGCAGGTTGACCACGCGGTCGACCAGCAACGCGTTAACCGTCACCAAGGGGAAACGGTCCAGGTAATCGCCTAGGATCGGCGCCACATACCGTTCGCCAAACAGCACCGGCGCCGTCACCGTCAGGTGTCCGCACGGGATGGAGTAACTCCCCGCCGCCGCTTCCTCGGCTTCATCGAGTTCGGCCAGTATGCGTCGACAGTCCTCCAGGTAACGCTGGCCGGCCTCGGTCAGATGCAAGCTGCGCGTGGTGCGCGAAAGCAACTGGGTGCCGATGCGCGCTTCCATCGCGGCGATAGCCCGGGTCACGCTGGGCGGGGAGGTTTTCAGGCGGCGGGCGGCAGCGGCAAAACCCTCCTCCTCGGCCACCGCCAGGAACACCTGCATTTCATGAAATCGATCCATCGGCGCCCCTTCCGGACGTTATTGGGTTTGCAAACCCGCCGCCGTGCGGGGCATGCCGACAAAACCCGGCAACGCCTCGATACTGGCGAGCCAGGCCCGCACATGAGGGTAGTCGGCCAGCGACACATTGCCTTCCGGCGCGTGGGCCACGTAGGAGTAAAACGCGATATCGGCGATGGTCGGTTGTTCGCCGACGAGAAAACGCGTCTGGTTGAGCTGCTGCTCCACCAGTTTCAGCAAGGCGTGGGAACGGGCGATGGCATTGACGGTGTCGATCTCGGCGCCAAACACCACGGCCAGGCGCGCCGACGCAGGCCCGACATGCAATTGGCCGGCGGCGGCCGACAGCCAGCGCTGTACGCGCGCCTGCCCGACAGGGTCGCCCGGCAGCCATTGGCCTTTGCCGTAGGTGGCCGCGAGATACACCAGGATCGCATTGGAATCCGCCAACACGACACCGTTGTCGTCAATCGCCAGGACTTGCCCGAAGCTGTTGACCTCAGCGAGATAAGCCGCCGTTTTGTGCGCGCCCTGCTTGAGGTCCACCAGGATGAACTCCGTCGGCAGGCCTAGCAGGGACAACATCAGCTCGACCCGATGGGAATGACCGGACAACGGGAAACCATACAGTTTAATCGCAGGCTGGGACATTGAGAGGCTCCAAAGGTTGGGGTTTAGACGCCCGCCATGTTCCACCACGATCCGAATCGTTGGAATCACCAGGATTTACAATCCAGCATTTCACCGGGTGGAACAATCCCCTAGGGCTCTCAGCGCTCCTCCAGACGGTCGCGCAAAAACCGATGGCTGACGGAAAACAACCGCCGGTAGGTGAGCAGCACCGCCCCCACCGTGCCCAACGCCGATGATGCCGCGATCAAAAACATGATCACGATCTGGTAACGCACGGCATCCAGCGGGCTCTCCCCCGCCAGCACTTGGCCGGTCATCATGCCGGGCAGGCTGACAATCCCGACCACCGTCATCTGGTTCAGCGTGGGGATCATCCCGGCTCGCACGGCCTGGCGGATCGCCTCCTGGGCGGCTTCCCAACGTGAGCCGCCCAGGGCCAGGATCATCTCGATGGTGTTGCGCCCCGACGTGAGTTCCTGGGTCATGCGCTCAATGCCCAAGGACACGCCGGTCAGGGTATTGCCCAGAATCATGCCGAGAATCGGGATCGCATACTGCGGCTCATACCACGGGTGGATGCGGATTACCGCGAACAGGCCCACCGCCGTCACCAGCCAGGAACTGCCCCATACCGACACAATGCTGTCGACCCGCTGCCCACGGTAAGTGCGTCGCCCACGGCCCGCCGCCGACATCCCGGCGATCAAGGTCATCGCGCACATCAACGGCAGCACCACGTACCAGTAGGCAAACTCGAACACCCAGCCCAACAAATAACCGATAGCCATCAACTGCACCACCGTACGCACGGCGGCCCACAGCAACTGGCGCTCCAGGCCCAGACGCAGCAGCAACGATAACGCGCCGTTGATCAGGATCAGCGAGGCGGCAATGCCCATATCCACGGCGGTGAGATTTTGATAATTCATGGCTGGGCGACTCCGTGCAGAACACCGCCGCTCATCTGCAAATGGAGGTCGCTCATGCGCCGGGCCTGGTCCAGGTCGTGGGAAACCCAGATGTAGGCGCGGGCCTTGTCGGCGGTGTACCAGGCATCGATCAGCGCTTCGACATCGCGGGACGAAGCAGGGTCGAGGGCGGCAGTCGGCTCATCCAGCAACAGCACTTCGGGGCCCAATTGCAAGGTGCGGATCAACGACACCACCTGGGATTCGCCCCCCGACAAATCGCCGGCGTTCTTGGCCAGGAAGTCCGGTTGCTTACCGGCATGTCCCAGCAACTGGGTCACGGCGTGCAGATCGAAGCGGCGCTTGCGCAGGGTTTTGAGGCTGAACGGGAAGCGCAAATTGTCCTCCACGGTACCTTCGATCAACGCCGGGCGCTGGGACAGGTAGCTGATATGGCTGCGGTAATGGGGAATCTGCGTGTTGGCAATCGGTTGGCCATTCCACAGGATCTGCCCGCTGGTGGCTGCGTCCAGCAGCGCCAGCGCGCGCAGGAACACGCTTTTGCCGGAGCCTGAGGAGCCGGTGATCGACACGCGGTCGGCGCGGTTCAACATGAAATCGGTGGGTTGCAGCAAGGTCGCCTGGCGACGTTCGTCCTGGCGCGTGAGGGCGCGGGTTTCTATCAGTGCGCTCATGGACACGGTGTTCCTCTTGATCCTGTTGGCGCAATGGTGAGGTACGCGCGCGAAGAATTCATGAAGTTTTTTTAAAAATAATCCTCGGCACCGTGCAGATACACATAGGAACACAGGCTTACCCTGGCGAGCGAGCTTGCTTGCGCCAGGCTGCCGGGCAGCCCTTGAAGGTGCATCACCGCTTGGGCGATAACCCCACCGCACAGGCCACCACGGCGGGGTCGCCCACACCGTTCGCGCGCAGGCTGATCGGCGCATGCAGCGTTCGCGTGTCCACCGCTCGCAACACGGGTCGCTCAACCACTGGCGGACTGTATGCCGGGTCGACGATTTCCATGCAGCGGCGCAACGAGTTGAAATCGGGCGATTGCGACAGTGACAAGTGCAGGGTCTGGCTCACTGACACCGACACCATTGAACTCAATGCACACTGCCCGTCATAGATCAGGGTGTGGCGGATCAACGGGTTGTCGTGGCAGTACTTGAGCAGGTTGACCTGGCGCGAATGCACCAGTGCCGTGTTGATGATCAACAGGTCGAACGCCACCCCCACCGAACGTGTCAGCCCCTGCAGTTCTTCGAATGAACTGATGGGAGCAATACGGTAATAACCCAGTTGATTCAGCATTTTCTCGAGCTTGATCCGTTGCAGCAGGTCGGCATCGGCAATCAGAAGGCGCAGCGCTTTGTTAGACATAGGGTAAACCTGACAGTTGGGCATCAACGTTGATCAACGGTGAACACGGTAACGGTCAGTGGCCGGGGATGACTTTAAGGCAATCCTGAAACGGTGAACGGTGGTCAGGGCGCACTTTTAAGAATCGCCTCAAAGCCCTGCCCTCGCCTGGTCTCTACCATGGCCGCCGTCCACAAACGCCCCATGGAACTCACTGTGTTGATGTCACTTTTGCGAATGCTGCTGATCGCCGGCATGTTGCTGGCCCTCGCGCCGCCCGCCCGCGCCGCGCTGAAAATCGAAGGTACGCGCCTGATCTATTTCGGCCAGGACAAGGCGGCCGGCATCAGCGTGGTCAATCAGGCGTCACGGGATGTGGTGGTGCAAACCTGGATCACCGCCGAGGACGAAACCGCCAACCGCGACGTGCCGTTTGCCGCCACCGAGCCGCTGGTCAAACTCGGTCCCGGGGAGCATCACCGGCTGCGAATTCTGTACGCGGGGGCCGGTTTGCCCACCGATCGTGAATCGTTGTTCTGGCTCAACGTCATGGAAGTCCCGCTCAAGCCGGAAGATCCCAACAGCGTGCAATTCGCGATACGCCAACGCCTCAAGCTGTACTACCGACCACCCATGCTTGAAGGCGGCTCGAGCGAAGCGGTGCAGCAGTTGGTATGGCGCCACGACGGACAGAGCATCACCGTGAGTAACCCCAGCGCGTTCCACCTGTCGCTGGTCAATGTGCACACCGACACCCAGGCGCTCAGCGACTATCTGCTGCTCAAGCCCCACGAAAGCAAGACCCTGACCACGCCGGGCGCGTTGCCCAAAGGCACCACCCTCCACTTCACCGAAATCAACGATATCGGTTTGCAGGCGCGCCATCGCGCGGCGCTCAACTGATCCATCGCGGGGTATTGGCACCTATGTCACTCATCAAACGTGTTGTCCCTTTATTGCTCTGCGGCTGCGCTGCGCTGCCCGCCACCAGCTATGCGCTGAGCTGCGTGGAAGATGGCAGCGGTGCGTACGTAGACATCAACCCTCTTGGCACTTCGCTGGCGGTCGCGGCCGACGCGCCGGATGGCACGATCATCTGGGAGTCGGGCCCGCGCTCCACTAATGTGCTGTGCAAGGACGACCGGAACCATGGCCGCGAAGAGGTGTATTTCTACGTCAACCCGGCCAATGTCAGCATCGGCCAGGGCATCCGCGTGGGCATCCGCTACAACAACGTGCCGATCACCCAAAGCACGGGCAAGGTCGGTACCGGTTTCTTCTCGGACCATGGCTGCACCTGGTCCAACTGCAAAGGTTGGGACAAGGCACGCTTTACCCTGAACTTCAGTGTATTCATTGAGAAATATGGCAAGACGCCGCCCAACGGCCAAGCCAGCACCCTGACCCAATACCGTGTATTTCAACTGGACGGTGTACGTGGGCTTAACACCAATCCCAACAGCAACCTCAATTACATCGTCACCGGTATGAACGACATCCGTTTCGTGCCCTGTGCGCCCGAACTCACCATCACCCCCAGCGTGGTCAATTTCCCCACGCCTTCACGTACGGCGCAGGTCGGCGCCGTGGCCAGCAGTGCAAATTTCAACCTGAGTCTGCGCAAAGCCTGCGACACGCCCTACACCGTCAATGCGCGCTTCGCCACCACCCCGGGCGGCGGCAGTGTGATCAATGGCTTGCTGGTGCCAGCCAACAACAGCTCGGTGGGCATCGCGTTATCCCGTGCCGAAAGCGATCAGCGCCTGCCGTTCAATGAATGGTTCACTTTGCAGACGCTGATGGGCTCCGGCCAGGCGCGCAACGATTTCCGCGCGGACCTGAACTGGCGCACCCTGCCGATTCCCGGGGCTTTCGAGGCGGCCGTAGTGGTCGACATGTTTTACAAGTAGCTGGCGACTTTAAGGATCGTCTTATGCCACTGGCAGCGATCTGCCACTACTCTCTGCCGATGCGATTGAAAAGTTATCTGCTCCAGATCAACCCCGTCCTTTCCCGACCCGAAGCAGCCAGAAGGCTGCTTCGTACGTTTGCCACCGTGTTATTGATCGGCATCCTGAGCGGGGTCTATACCTTCCTGCTGTCCACCTTCAACAACGACATCTCCCAGCGACGCGGCTACATGAGCAGCGCCATCGCCGAGGCACACACTTTTTTCACCAATCGCGAGGCCTTGCTCGAAAGCCTCAGCCTGTCGGCCGTGCGCAAACAGGCGCGGATCTACCCGCCCTCCCCGGAAGAAGAACACCTGCAACTGGGCGACATGCCCGGCAACCAGTGGAGCATCTGGCTCACCGCGCGCATGCGCGACTACCTCAAGGCCAAGCAACTCAACCTGCTCTATGTGAACGCCGGTCCCAGCCCACAGGTGATGCGCCTGTACAACTCGACCGCGCAGGCATTGCCTATTTCCAAGTGCATGCTCAACCGCCTGAAGGCCCTGCAACGTAGCAACCCGACCATGCTCGGGGAGCTATGGCTCAGTGACAGGACCGAGCACCACTCGCACCTGTACGTGTTTACCCGGCTGGATGAGCGCGATGTCAATTCAGGTTGGCTCGGCCTGGAGATGGAAAGCCGCGAGGTCTCCTCGGCGCTCAGCGACCAGAGCGCCGGCGAGTTCATGATGCTCAATTCCCAAGGCATGCTGGTATTCACCAACAGTGCCGATACGCGCCTGAGCCAACAACGCCTCAAGCCTGGCGAAGACAGCTTTTTCGGATTTGTGGGCAACGGCTGGTTGCCCGACCACCTGGTGATCCGCAAGCACTTGAAATCCTCCGACTGGCAATTGATGTATTCCATCGATCTGCGTGCGGTAGTCATCGGTCTATGGAAGCAACTGCTCGGTTCATTGTTATTCTGCCTGTTCAGCCTCACGCTGATCTGGCTGGTGATGCGCCGGGTCGACCAGCGCTTCATCATCCCGTCGATCCATCGCATCCAGGCCTTGATCGAGAGCGAAGCCTTTGGCCGCGATGTCATCCAGACCGCGCCGGTCGCCTTGTGTGTACTGCGCCGTACCGACGGCCAGGTGGTGCTGGAGAACACCCTGGCCCAGCAATGGCTGGGCAACGGCCCGGAACGCGAAACCCTGCGCGACGGCTGGATCGAGCAAGCCTTTGCCGGCGAACCTTCCGAACGCAGCGACTACTTTGAAACCGTCGACGGTCGCCACCTGTACCTGAGCAGCGTGCCCACCCGCTACAAAGGCGAAGACGTGCTGTTTTGCGCCTTCAGCGACCTCAGCGCCCGCAAACAGGTCGAGGCCGCGCTGGAAGAAGCCCGGCAATCGGCGGATGCCGCCAATGCTGCGAAAACCCTGTTCCTGGCGACCATGAGTCATGAGATCCGCACGCCCTTATACGGAGTGCTGGGCACCCTGGAACTGTTGGCCCGAACCCAACTGGATACCCAGCAGAAAGACTACCTGCATGCCATCGAAGGCTCGTCCGCCACGCTGCTGCAACTGATCTGCGATGTGCTCGACGTATCGAAGATCGAGGCCGGGCAACTGGCGCTGGAGATGAGTGAGTTCTCACCGTTGGACCTGGTGCACGAAATCATCCAGGGCTACGCCGCGGCCGCCCAGGCTAAAGGCTTGCAGCTGTATGCCTGCCTCGATCCCAAGTTGCCCGAACGGTTGATTGGCGATGTGACGCGTATCCGCCAGATCCTCAACAACCTGCTCAATAATGCGGTGAAATTCACCGATTACGGGCGGGTGGTGCTACGGGTCAAGGTGCTCGGCCGCGACGGCGAGCGCTCCAGTGTGTTGTGGCAAGTCTCGGACACCGGCAAAGGCATCGCCCAGGAAGACCAGGCGATGATTTTCGAGCCGTTTTACCAGAGCGAAGGCAACACTAATGTGGTCGCCGGCACCGGGCTGGGCCTGCCGATCTGCCAGCGCCTGACCGAATTGATGAACGGCTCGCTGCGCATGGTCAGCGAACTGGGCCTGGGCAGCAGCTTCAGCCTTACCCTGCCGCTGGAAGAAGCGCCTACCCTGCCGATGAGTGCATTACTGGCCGACACCATTTATGTCGCCTCCCCCATTCCGGAACTCGCCCACGCCATCAGCGGTTGGCTGCGGCGCTGGGGCGCACGGGCCCAGGCCGGCCTGCCGACCCTGCCCGACCAGAACCTGCTGCTGCAATTGCACCCCGGCAGCGTCGACCCATTGCTGGCACCCGACTGGCCGGGGCCGGTGATCCATGTCAGCAGCAACGCCTGCACCAGCGTGGAAGCCGAGGCCGGCGCGTGGCACGTCAACCTCAACCACCTCGGTGCGATCCATCAGGCAGTCAGCCAGGCCCAGGGGCTGTGGGTGGCCCGCAGCGATGAGCAAACGCGCCAGCGCGATGTCGACGCACTCAACCTGCACCTGTTGGTGGCCGAGGACAACATCATCAACCAACTGATATTGCGCGACCAACTCGAAGAACTCGGCTGCACGGTGGAGCTGGCGGCCGATGGCCAGGAGGCGCTGCAGTTGTACAGCGCCGGGCATTTCGACGTGGTGCTGACCGACGTCAACATGCCCCACATCAACGGTTATGAACTGGCGCGCGAACTGCGCCGCCAGGGCTGCTCGTTGCCGATTATCGGGGCCACCGCCAACGCCATGCGCGGCGAGGCCGACCTGTGCCTGGCCGCCGGCATGAACCACTGCCTGGTCAAACCCTTCGCGTTGCGGGCTCTATTCAATTCCCTGGCGCCTTATGCACGGATCACCCATGAAGCCCCTTAGTATTTTGATTGTCGAGGATCATCCCCTGCAGCACATCTACCTGCAGCACCTGCTCACTGAGTTGGGGGATTTCAGGCTCGAAACCGCCGAGGATGGCAAACAAGCGCTGGAGCGTCTGCGCCAGCGGGATTTCGATTTGGTACTGACCGACCTGCTGATGCCCGGCATGGACGGCGTGCAATTCATCCAGTGCCTGGCCAACCTGCGCTGCAAACCGGCCCTGGCGATCATGAGCGCAGCCTCGCGGCGCATGCTGATGGCGGCCAGCCTGGTGGCGAAAAACCTTGATGTCGAAGTGATCGGGCTGATCTCCAAACCGGTCGCCGTCGAGGCCCTGCGCAGCCTGGTGGAGCAACTCAAGAACAAAATGCACCAGCCCTCTCCCGACTTGACCGAGTACCTGGACATCGACCGTCACACGTTGATCCAGGCCATGGGCAACGGCCAGTTCCAAGCGTGGTTCCAACCGAAAAAATCCCTGGCCAACGGTCGTATTGTTGCCGCCGAAGCCCTGGTGCGCTGGATGCACCCCGAGCAAGGTGTAATGCTGCCGGCTGCGTTCCTGCCGGCGATCAAGGCGTTCGAGCTGGAGGAGCGCCTGTTGTGGGTGGTGCTCAAGCAGGCCATTCACGCCCAGGAGCGTTGGCGCCAGCGCGGTTATGAAATACCGGTGTCGATCAACCTGCCCACACACTTGCTCAACAGTCATGACCTGGCCGACCGCCTGCTGGAGTTCGTGCTGCACTACGATGGCATTCCCGGAATGATTTGCTTCGAGCTGATGGAGTGCTCGGTGCCGCAGGACATCAGTAACTTCTACGCCGGAGCTTGCCGCCTGCGTATCAAGGGCTTCGGACTGTCCCAGGATGATTTCGGCAAAGGCTACAGTTCATACCTCAACCTGGTGTCCACCCCGTTCACCGAACTGAAGATCGACCAGGCCCTGGTCCAGGGCAGCCACGACAACGAAGGCATGGCCCAGGCGCTGGCGAGCATCATCGCGCTGGGCCGCAAACTCGGCCTGACCGTGGTCGCCGAAGGCGTGGAAACACCCCAGCAACTGGCCCTGCTGCGCAAGATCGACTGCAATCAGGTACAAGGCTTCCTGATCTCCCATGCGGTGTCTTCAGACCAATTTCAGCAGCTACTGAACAATGATGGCCCCGCGACATCTCACTAGCTGACGGCCCCGGATCATTTGCCTTTTTAAGGGCTAAGCTCCATCCAGCGCCGATTTATCCAGCGCCTGCGGAAACCCCAGATGAAGCACAACAACGCGATCCTCGAAGCCTTTACCCGTAGCTCTGTACGCCTGAATAAAGGCCTGATGGTGCTGATTGGAATCGCTTTGCTGCTGCTCCTCAGCAACTACTGGTCACTGCAACGGGGAATCGAGACCCGCTACGGCGCCACGCGCTTTCACTTCGCGCGGCTGATGGAAAACTTCGCGGAGCAGCAAACCTACCTCAAGAGCCTGACTCACCCGGGCATACAGGCCGAACTGTTGCGTGCCACTCACGTTCAGGTCAGCCTGAAAAGCCGCATGGTCGACAACCGCCGCACGCTGTACGAAGGCCAGAAGTACTCGTTTTCGGTGCCGTTCAGCGTCAAGTTCGATGAGCAGCAGGTCGGTGTCGCCGCCAGACCGCCGATTTTTGCCTTGGGTGCGCACCTGACCAGCTACTACAGCGCCTTCTGGTCCTCGTCGCCGTACGAGGCGCCGCAAACCTTCCTGCTCAACCGTCAGACAAACTACACCATCACCATTCCGTCCGTGGGTTACCAGCGACGGGAAACTACCGAGGAAACTGGCAACCTGGTGGCGTTGGTCAAGGCCGTGCAAAACACCCTCGCGCAGACGCCGCAGCCGCTGGAGGAAGATCGCGTGTACTGGCAGACCGGACCAGAACCCGGACACCTGCTGGCCTATATCGGCCTGCCACTCGACGGTCAGGGCCAGGCGGTGGTGGGCACCTTGCTCGACCTGGCGCAGGTCGACGACGTGCAGCGTGCCCTGGATCACTCGGCATTTGATCGCTTCACCCTGATTGCACCCGACGGCAACCGATTGATCGGACCCGCGACACTGGCGCCACTCAGTGATGGCGTGCACTTCACCGCCCAGGGCTTCGAATTCAAGATTACCCAGGCCGGCGACCAGCCCTGGAGCGCGGTCTACGGCCTGGATTACTCGCACTTCTTCCATTCCGCCGTATGGCCGCTGAGTACGCTTACGCTACTGCTGGCCAGTTTGATCACCCTGGGTTGGGCCGGCAGCCGTTGGTATCGGCGCCAGGTAATCACGCCGGCGCGCCTGGCCCATGAACACATTGCCGAAAGCGTGGCATTCAGCCGCGTTGTCATCGACACCGCCCCCACCGGCCTGTGTGTGGTGCGGCGCAGCGACGGCAAGGTATTGATCGAAAACCAGCGTGCCCAGCAATGGCCAGGCAGCGCTCGCCTGGTGGCGGCCATGGCCGGTCAACATGAGCATGCCGAGAACGGCGAGACGCATCTGGAGATCGAAGGCCGGCACCTGCAAATCGGCTTCGTGTCGACCCGCTACCAGGCGGAAAACGTGCGGTTGTACGCGTTCAACGACATCACTCGGCATGTCGAAGATGCCCAGGCGCTGGAAGAGGCGCGCCACGCTGCCGATACCGCCAACAAGGCCAAGACGCTGTTCCTGGCGACCATGAGCCATGAAATCCGCACACCGCTGTATGGCGTCCTCGGCACCCTGGAATTGCTCGGCCTGACGGACCTGAACCCGCACCAGCAAACCTACCTGCACACCATCCAGCGCTCGTCCGCCACGCTCTTTCAACTGATCAGCGATGTGCTGGATGTATCGAAGATCGAGTCCGGGCAAATGGTGATAGAAGCCATGGATTTCTGCCCACTGGACATACTCGAAGATACGCTGCACACCTATGCCGCATCCGCCCAACGCAAAGGGTTGCAGCTGTACAGCTGCATCGACCCGCAGTTGCCGGACGGCGTAATAGGCGACCCGATACGCATTCGCCAGATCCTCAACAACCTGGTGAGCAATGCCATCAAGTTCACCGACTCCGGACGTGTAGTCATTCGTGCCCGAGTGACAGGGCGCGATGCCGACAACGTCGACCTTGAATGGCAAGTCGCCGACTCCGGCGTCGGTATTCCCGAGGCACAGCAGGCCAAACTGTTCGATCTGTTCTACCAGGCGCCGGATACGGCCTGCGAAGGTGGCGCAGGCCTGGGGCTGCCTATATGCCGGTGGCTGGCGCAGATGATGCAGGGTGAAATCAGGGTGGTCAGCGAGCCGGGCCTGGGCAGCAGTTTCACCTTGAAGATGCGCCTGCCACTGTGCGGCGGCACGCTGACCAACCTGCCACTGATCGAACCGAGCTCGACGCCGGTGTATGTGCAGGCACCGGTACTTGAGCTGGCGCAGGCAACGAGCGACTGGCTCAATCGCCTGGGCATTGCCGCGGTTCTGGCAGCGACCGCACAGGAAAAACACCACCACCACGCGGTATTGGTCGACCTGCTGCCCAACGAGCCCTTGCACCCCTGGCCCGGCCAGCGTGTGCTCTGCCTGCCAGGTGCGCACAGCCCGCCGCTGTACACGGCGCAAGGTTGGGTGGTGGATATGCACGACGTGCGTACGCTCGCCGCCACCGTGTCACTGGCGCAGCACGGCAAGCATGAACAACTGGCGGCGGCACAGCCACAAAGCGCGGGGCAATTGGGGTTGCGCATCCTGGTGGCCGAGGACAACCCGGTCAACCAGGCGATCATCAAGGAACAGCTTGAGGCGCTTGGTTGCTCGGTGACCCTGGCCGCCAACGGCGAGCAGGCGCTGCAACTGTGGCAACCGCAGGTCTTTGACCTGGTGCTGACTGACGTGAATATGCCGTTGATGAACGGCTATGAACTGGCCAGGGCGCTCCGTGAGCATGACCCGCACTTGCCGATCCTCGGCGTGACCGCCAATGCAATGCGCGAGGAAGGCATGCGCTGCCTGGCGGTGGGCATGAACGCCTGGATCGTCAAACCCCTGAGCTTGCAAACCTTGCGCGCCCAGTTGATCAAGTGGTGCCGGGTCAAGCCGCCGCCGGAGCCTGTAGCCGAGGTTTTCGATGACGGCGTGCAACTGTCGGACAAGATGCGCGCGCTGTTCATCAGCACTGTGCAGCAAGACCTGCGGCGCATCGGCGCAGCGCTGGAACAACGCGATGCCCACAGCCTCGGGCACCACCTGCACTCAGTCGCCGGCGCCCTGGGCGCCGTGCAGGCAGTGGCGCTGTCCCAGGCCTGCATCGAACTGGAAAGCGCACTCAACAGCAGCAGCCTCAACACCGCACTGGTACTCAAGGTGAAGGCTGTCATGCAGCGAATGTCGGCCATTCTGGAGACACTCCAGCCTGGGCACACTTCACTCACTTGAACTGGCATTACGGACGGCCCCTTATGAAAACATTCAACGTGGTTATCGCGGACGATCACCCGATCGTGCTGCTCGGTGTACGCGAATTGGTGGAGCGCGATACGCGCTTTGCGGTCGTGGGCGAGGCCGTCTGTTCGGCGGGCTTGATCGAGTTGCTGCAACACCAGGTAGTCGACATTGTGATCACCGATTACAACATGCCGGGCGACTCGCCCTACGGCGACGGCCTGAAGCTGGTGGAGTACCTGAAACGGCACTTTCCTCAGGTACAAGTCCTGATCCTGACGATGATTTCCAATCAGCTGATTCTCACCCGCCTGCAGGAGCTGGGAGTGGTCGGCATCATCCAGAAGAGCCAACTGCATACCGAGATCCAACTGGCGCTCAAGGCGATTGCCCAACAAGGCACCTATCACAGCCTGGAGCCGGCCAAGACGTCGGTGATCGAAACGCTGACGGCCATCGACGAGCGCTTTTCCACCTTGTCACCCAAAGAGTTTGAAATCCTGCGCTTATTTATTTCCGGGATGAGCGTAAGTGATATTGCGCGCTGCCAGAATCGAAGTTCTAAAACCATCAGCGCGCAAAAGATTTCAGCCATGCGAAAACTTGAAGTCAGCAGTGACCAAGACCTGTTGGCTTATTGCCTGGCGCGCAACATTTTCAACTAACGAACAACTTGCAAGCCATTCCTGGACAATGGCTTCGCCCCTTATTTACTGGCCTGAAACCCAATCAACCAGCGCAGCCTCCCCGCTTTTTGAGCCGCTTATAAGAATCGTCTTATTTTCCCGCCTGCCGCCGCCCACTACTCTTTCCTGGCAGTTCAACAACAGTATTTCCCAACTAACACTTACGGACATCATCATGAAGAAGTTTTCCCTGGCTGTTATCGCCTCGGCCATTATCGCCGCTTCCGGCAGTGCGTTCGCCGAAGACCCGGTAACGCCCACTCCAACCCTGGGTGGCAGCGGCAAAATCACCTTCACCGGCGTCATCAACAACGACGCGTGCTCGGTAGACGGTGCCAACTCCGACCGCACCATCTCGGTCGATATGGGCAACGTTTCGATCAAGGACATGGGCACCGCAGAAAACCCGGCCGCCGGCCGCGTAACCGCTAAAGACTTCAACCTGAACGTCAACTGCAACAAAGGCACCAAGGTGGCGATGATCTTTGACGCGAACAACGGCGGTTCGGGCCTGGTCACCGGCAAGAAGGTCCTGGCGCTGAACGCCGGTTCCGCATCGGCGAAAAACGTCGGTATCGCCCTACTCGACAGCAACGGTGCACTGATCGACCTCAGCTCGCCGTCCACCGCGCGCATTGAAAGCACCATCCACGGCCAGGGTACTGAAGGCGGCGACGCCACCTTGAGCTTCGCGGCCGCCTACGTCACCACCGCAGCCGCCGGCTCCGCCGTTGCCGGTCGTGGTGATGCGACCCTGCCGTTCATCCTGCAATACGAATAATCGGCGCACGAGCACCGAACGCGCGGGGCCCTGCGGCCTCGCCATTTTTCTTTCTGATCACACTGGAAACCCTCATGCTGCCTCGTTCGATTGCCGCATGCCTGGGGCTGCTGGGCATGCTTTTGGCGACCCAGGCCAGCGCCAGCATTTCACTGAATGCCACCCGTATCGTGTTCGATGGCGACCACAAGGAAGCCAACATCACCGTGCGCAACGGCAACCAGGACGTGTTGGTGCAATCCTGGGTCGACATGAATGACGCCAGCGCCAGCCGCGCGCCCTTCGCCGTCACGCCGCCCCTGGCCCGCGTGTTTGCCAAGGAGCAGCAACTGCTGCGAATTCTGTATGAAGGCACGGGCATGCCCACGGACCGTGAGTCGGTGGTGTGGCTCAACGTACAGGAAATCCCCAAGGCCAGTGACGCCGAGAACACCTTGCAGTTGGCCATCCGCCAACGCATCAAGATTTTTTACCGCCCTGCCGGCCTGCCCGGCAGCGCCTTGCAGGCCCCGGCACAGCTTGAGTGGGCATTGGTCCGCCACGGTGCGCAGACGCTGTTGAGCGTGAAAAACCCGACGCTGTATCACGTGTCGATGGCCGACATCAAAGTGCAGGCGCAACTGGCGAGTGACTCCACCATGATCGCGCCCGGTGAGCACAAGCAATTTCCGCTCAGTGCCCTGCCCACCAGCGGCCCGGTGCAGTTGTCGTTCTATAGCATCAACGACTACGGCGCGCAGAGTCACTACACCGCGCCCCTGTCCAGCGGCGTTTCGGCCCCCGCACGCGCCACTGAATCACGTCTGGCCCCTTAAGCATTTTCTCTAACCCCCGGGCGAACGTGGGGCGCGTATCTACGTGCCCGCCTGTTCGCTGAGGAGGGATGTCAAAGGTCTTCGCATGTCTTCTCTTTCCAGCAACAGGCCCGCGCGTTACGCGCTGAGGCTCAAGACACTGTCGCTGGCGATTGCCGCCAGCCTGCCGGCCTGGGCGATGGCCGATGAAGCCGGCGAAGCGTTCAACACCACGTTCTTGCAAGGTGGGCAGGCGGTCGACCTGCAGCAATTGCTCGCGGCCAACAGTGTGCTAGCCGGCAATTACCGGGTGGACCTGTACAGCAACGAAGTGCTGGTGGGCCGGCGCGATATCGACTTCCTGCGCAACCCGAAAAATGGCCAGGTCGAAGCCTGCCTGACTCTCGACCTGCTCAAGCAACTGGGCATCGACATGGCCCGCTTGCAGGCCCAGGGCAAAATCGACCCCGAGCATCCCGCGCCCTGCTATTCACTGCCTCAGTTGATCGAAGACGCCAGCGTGCGGTATGACAGCAGCCGCCTGCGCCTGATGGCGAGCATTCCACAAATAGCCCTGCAACGCGGCCGGCGCGGCTATGTCGACCCGCAGTTGTGGGACGACGGCGTGCCGGCCGCGTTCATCAACTATCAACTCAACAGCAGCCGCACGGCCGGCGACTATAAAACCCGTGTCGCCAATAACCTGGGCTTGCGCAACGGCATCAACCTGGGCGCCTGGCGCCTGCGCAACGAGTCCAACTTCAGTGGCGGCACCGCCCGCGCGAACACCTTCACCAGCAACCGAACCTACGTGCAGCATGACGTGACGGCGATCAAGGGCCAGTTCAGTGCCGGTGAGATTTTCTCCGACACCGACCTGTTCGACAGCGTGCGCTATCGCGGTGTGAAGCTGGCCTCGGACGAAGGCATGCGCGCCGACAGCGAGCGCGGCTATGCGCCGGTGATCCGTGGCGTGGCGCAGACCAACGCGACGGTGGAGATCCGCCAGAACGACTACATCCTCTACACCGCAAACGTCGCGCCGGGCCCGTTCGAGATCAACGACATCTACCCCAGCGGTTCCAACGGTGATTTGCAGATCACCGTGATCGAAGCCGACGGCAGCCGCCGCGTGACGACGCAGGCGTTTTCCAGCCTGCCGATCATGGTGCGTGAAGGCCAGGTCAAGTACAGCGTCTCGGCGGGCACGTTCAAGAGCAATGCCGAAGGCCTGGCCACCCCACGGTTTTTCAGCAGCACCCTGGCGTACGGCTTGACCAGCAGCCTGAGCGGTATCGTCGGCGTGCAGGCCAGTGAGGCGTACAATGCGCTGTCCCTCGGCGCCGGTAAAAACACAGCGCTGGGCGCGGTGTCGCTGGATGTCACGCACTCGTCGAGCAAGGCCCGCGGACAGACCACCCAGGGCAACAGCATCCGTGCGCTGTATGCCAAGACCTTTGCCGGCACCGACACCAACTTCACCCTGGCGGCGTACCGCTACTCCACCGAGGGCTACCGCAGCTTCGCCGACCATGTCGAAGACATCAGCGAAGGCGCCCGTGTGCGCACCGGCAACTCCAAGACCCGCACCGACCTGACCATCAACCAGAGCATCGGGCGTAACCGCGAGTACGGCAGCCTGTATATGAACGCCAGCGATCAGCGCTATTGGAACCGGGGTGGCTCGCAGAGTTTTTCCGCCGGCTACACCAGTAACTGGGGCGATGTGACGTACAACCTCGGTGTAACGCGTACCAAGCAAATCGTCACCTGGGGCGAACCCAGCGATGACACCCAGGTGAACCTGTCCATCTCCTTCCCACTGGGCAGCCAACCGCGTGCGCCACGAGCGTTTGCCACCACCAGCAGCAACCACGGCGACACCACCACCCAAGCCGGTATCAACGGCTACGTCGCCGATACCAGCGACACCTTTTATTCGGTGCAAGCCGGCCACAGCGACACCAGTGGCGATTCGGGCTCGGTGAATATCAACAGCCGGACCTCGGTGGCGGACGTCAGCCTGGGTTATAGCCAGGGCCAGGGCTACAACTCGCAGAACCTCAACCTCGCGGGCTCCGTGGTGGCTCATGCGGGTGGCATCAACCTGGGGCAGACCGTCAGTGAAACCTTCGCACTTGCCGAAGTACCCGGTATCAGCGGGGCAAAAATCGGCAGCTACAGCGGCGTCGAAACCGGCTACAACGGCTATGCGGTGATCCCCACGGCCCAACCCTATCGGGTGAACTGGGTCAGCCTGGACACCCGCGACCTGGGCGGCGACGTAGAAATCACCAATGCCACCCAACAACTGGTGCCGCGCCGTGGCGCCATCGTGGTAGCGCATTACAGTGGCACCACCGGGCGGCGCGTGTTGTTCGAGTTGTTCGATGCCCAGCATCAGCCGTTATCGTTCGGCGCCTCGCTGGAAGATGCCCAAGGCAAGCAACTGGCGATCGCAGACCCGAACGGCAACGCCCTGGCATTGGTGGAGCAGGATCAAGGCACCTTGGTCATCAAGTGGGGCGAGCAGCATTGCAGTGCGAGCTACACGCTGCCACCCCGGAACAAGGCGCTGAACTACGAACGCCAGGCACTGGTGTGCAAGCCCGCACAATGATCCGTTTTCGCCAGGCCGATGGCGCAAGCCTGTGTTCGGCCAGCGTGATTCGACGGGGCGCCCAAGCTCAAAGCCAGTCCCCAAGCAGATCAGGAACAGACTGAATTGAGCTGATGCGTGAAGCAACCTGTGGCAGCGGCGCCGACAATCAATGAGTTCGTGCGCTCTTCTCCACCACACACATTGGCGTACCCGCCACCGGCTCATCGACGATCTGCACGTGCACATCAAACACCCGCCGCATCAACTCGGCACTGATCACCGCCGCGGGCGCACCGTCGGCCACCAACCTGCCGCCGTGCATCACTGCCAGATGATCGGCATAGCGACACGCCTGGTTGATGTCGTGCAGCACGGTGATGACGGTCTTGCCTTCGGCAGCCAGCTCGCCCATCAAGTCCAACAGTTCAACCTGATGGCTGATGTCCAGGTACGTGGTGGGTTCGTCGAGAAGCACCACCGGTGCGTTCTGTGCCAGCACCATGGCCAACCACGCACGTTGGCGTTGACCGCCGGACAGGTCCGCCAAGGCACGCTCGGCCAGGGTATCCAGTTCCAGGCGTTGCAGGGCTTGGCTCACATGGGATTGGTCGTTGCCGCTCAGGCGCCCCCACAACGAGTTGTGCGGGCTGCGACCGTAGGCAACCAGCTGGCGCACACTCACACCCTCCGGCACGGGCAACACTTGCGGCAGGAACGCGATCTGCTGCGCCAGTTGCCGAGCGGACAAGCTGGCGTAGGCTTGCCCCTGCAGGGTCAGCGCGCCATGGGTTGGCTTGAGGATACGGGCGAACGCTTTGAGCAAGGTGGACTTGCCGCAGCCGTTAGGGCCGATCAACGCAGTGACCTTTCCCGCCGGCGGCGCGAACGACAACCCCTGCACGATGCGCGTCGCGCCATAACCGATATCGAGCTGGTGTGCGTGCAGAAT
Source organism: Pseudomonas sp. MWU13-2517 (assembly GCF_023242545.1). NCBI lineage: Bacteria > Pseudomonadati > Pseudomonadota > Gammaproteobacteria > Pseudomonadales > Pseudomonadaceae > Pseudomonas > Pseudomonas sp. MWU13-2517. The sequence continues at coordinate 157,088 of NZ_JALMFA010000009.1, forward strand.
ACTCATGTGATCAGCCCTTGAACCGTGCCAGTAACCAAAGAAAATAGGGCGCGCCGATCACTGCCGTGAGCACCCCTGCCGGGATTTCGCTGGGTGCGATCAACGTGCGCCCGAGGGTATCGGCGAGCACCAGCAACAACGCACCGATCAGCATCGCGGCCGGCATCAGGTAGTGGTGATGCCCACCCACCAGGCGCCGGGCCATATGGGGCGCCACCAGCCCGATGAAACCGATCGGCCCTATCACGCCCACGCCCAGGCTGGTGAGCATCACTGCGCAGGCCATCGCCACCCAGCGCGTGCGGCGCAGTGCGGTGCCCAGGCTATGCGCAGCCTCATCACCGAGCGCGATCAGGTTCAGTGGCTTGGCCAGGCACAGCCCGATTGGGATCAATACGAGGAACGGCAGTACCAACGCCACATGGTGCCAGTTCCGACTCCACAGGCTGCCGGTGAGCGCGAGCAACGCGGTGTTGATATCCAGCGGGTGGGACAGGATCAGGAATTCGGTGATGCTGGACAAGGTCACCGCAATCGCCACTCCGGACAACGCAAAGCGTACCCCGGAAAAATTCACCCCCGTGTTGTACAGCGCCAACAGCAGCGCTCCGCCGGCCCCGCCCAGGCACGCCACCAGTGGCAGCCAGGCAATCGGCAATTGCGGCCAGGTGATGATCGCCACGGTGAGCGCCAACCCCGCGCCTTGGGTAACCCCAAGAATTTCCGGCGAGGCCAAAGGGTTGCGGATCACGCCTTGCACAATCGCCCCTGCCAGGCCGAAGGCACACCCGGCGAGGATCGCGATCAGGCTGCGAGGCAGGCGGTGGTTCCACACTTCAAAATCGAGGGCGTCGTGGGCCAACAGGCGCTCAAACACAGTGTCGGGCGTGAGCCACGAAGTGCCGGCGCTGAGGCTGACAAACGCCACCAGCAGCAACAGGCCCGATAACAGCCCAAGGCGAAAACGTGGCCGAATCATAGGGCGCGCCTGGCGAGAAAGAGAAAGAATGGCGCGCCGATCAGTGCAGTGACCACACCGGCCGGGGTTTCCACCGGGAACGCCACGGCGCGACTGAGCAAGTCGGCGCCCAGCACAATCACGGCGCCCAAGGCGGCACTCAGCGGGATCAGCCAGCGATAATCGTTACCGAGAAACTGCCGGACGATATTGGGCGCAATCAGCCCGACAAAGCCGATGGGGCCGACCGCACAGACGCTGGCGCCCACCAACAGCAAACTGGCGACGAAGACCTGCAGGCGCAGGCTGGCAATACCCACGCCCAGCGAACGGGCGGCATCTTCGCCCAGGTTGATCAGGTTCAAGCGTGGCGCGCACCACAGCGCCCACAGGCCGCCGACCAAGGTGCAAGGCCAGAGCAGTTGCACCTGTGCGGCACCGGTGTTGGCCAGGGAACCGGCCAGCCAGTTAAGGACACTTTGCGCCTGGGCTTCCACCAGGATCACCGTGAGCCGGGTCAAGGCCGCGCACAACGCCGCCACGGCCACGCCGGCCAGCACCAGGCGGCCTTGGGACGTGGCGGGTGACCACGCGCCGCCGAGGCTGAACACGGTGACCCAAGCCAGCGCGCCCCCCACGCAAGTCATCAACAAGGCGCCCCCTGCAAAGGGTGGTGCCACCAGCCCGGTGGAAAACAACGCCAGGCCCAGGGCTGCCCCCGCCGTCACACCGAACAAAGACGGCGAGGCCAGGCGGTTGCGCGTGATGCCTTGCATCAATGCGCCCGCCAAGCCCAGGCACGCGCCCACCAAAGCCGCACACACCGCACGGGGCACCCGCAGTTGGGCGACGATGTAAGCCATATTCCCGCCCTGATGGCCCTGGTGCACCAGGCCATTCCACGCATCGGCCGCGGTAATTACAAACGGCGACCAGCTATACAGCGACAGCCAGAACAACCAGGCCCCCGACAGCACGATGCCGACGGCGGCTAAACGGCGCTGCACGGTTATTGACTCAGTACGGCTTTGCCGCCCTTGAGAATCGCCAGGGCGTCTTCTGCGATCTGCTCCGAGGCCAACACACCTCGATTGCGCGCCCAACTGTCCCCGTCCACTTCGGCCACATGCTGGTTGCGCACTGCGCCAAGCACTTGCCACAGCGGCTGCTTGCTCCAGGCGTCAACGATGCTCGGGCGGCGGTAGTGGCCGACCAGCAACCAGCCGGGGTCGAGCGCGAGCAGTTGTTCCAGGCTGACGAATTCGGTAGGGGCGGCCTTGGCGCGTACCGACGGTACTTTCAGGCCGATGGCCTCGAGCACGCTGCCGGCGTAGGAGTCCGGACCGTGCACGGAAAAACTGTCTTCGCGCGCGACGCCGAACAGCACACTGGCACCGGCGGGGATCTGCTGTGCGATCGCCTTCAGGTGTTCACGGTTCTGCGCAATGCGCGCTTCCATCTGCGGGCTCTTGCCCAACGCCTTGCCGATCAGTTCGGCGGACTTGAGGCTGCCCTGGTAATCCTCGCCACGCGACGGCAGCAGCAAGGTGGGTGCGATGCTGGAAAGGTCGCTATACAGTGCCTGGTGGCGGTTCAGGTCCGCGACGATCAGGTCTGGCTTGAGCCGAGCGATTTCCTCGATGCTCGGCTGCGAGCGCAAGCCCACGGATGTCCACTGGCCGATAGCCTTGCGTACCTTGGGCAACACGCGGTTCGCGTCGCCATCATCCGCCGCCCCTACGGGCGTGACGTCTACTGCCGCAAGGCTGTCGAGAAAGGAAAACTCCAGCACCACCACGCGCTTGGGCGCATCCGGCAGGTGCACGGCGTGCTGGCCGTCGTTGAGGTCGATGGGGGCGGCGCATAACACACTTGAAGAGAATGCCAGGACAAAGGCGGCAAGGGTCGGAATGGAGCGCAGTATTCGCATGAACAACCTCGGCGTTGAAACACCCCAGCTAGGCAGGCTGGGGAAAACGGCGGGTACTATTCCATAACGGCGCGACGCAATCAAAAAACATTCTTATTAACACCACTCCAGCCAAGCACGACACGGGGGGACGCGATCGACGGCATTTCAGTAACCTGCATCGGATGAAAGCCCGGCAGAACTGGACGCCGCGCCCTGAAGCGGTGCATATCGAGTCCCCAAGCGGCGCATTGATGGCGTACTGTCCTAAACCGGGCTCAACGGTGAGACAATCCTGGCGTGCTCTGTACGTACCGCACGCAGGCTTTTCTCCGACTACGTTTACGCCACAGACTCACAGCGCTTCGACGGATAATTTCGGCGGTGGTTGGCATTTTTGCATCCGCAGAATGCTAAGAATGGGTGATGCCATGAAAGTTGTTAAATCGCTCTACTTCCAGATTCTCTGCGCCGTGATACTGGGCAGCGTGGTCGGGCACTTCTGGGCTCAGCAGGCCATTGCACTCAAACCGCTGGGTGATGCATTCATCAAGCTGATCAAGATGATGACTGCGCCCGTGGTGTTTTGCACCATCGTCACTGGCATCGCCGGGATGAGCGACAAGCGCTCCCTCGCGCGCCTGCTCAGCAAGACCATGCTGTTGTTCTTCGGCTTGACGGTGATCAGCCTGTTGATTGGCCTGGTGGCGGTGTACCTGCTCCAGCCCGGCGCGGGCATGAACATCGATCCCAGCCAACTGAGTACCAAAGGCCTGGCCCAATATACCGAGCCGGCCGCAAAGCTTGGGGTGGTGGAGTTTTTCATGCACATCATCCCAGAGACTTATATCGGTGCCTTCAGCAAGGAAGAAGTGCTGCCGGTGCTGTTTATTGCGGTGTTGACCGGCTTCGCCTTGTCGTCACTGGGCGAGCGCGGCAAACCGATGCTCGACCTGCTCGAGTCCGCCTCGCAGGTGGTCTTCAAGATCTTTGCGTACCTGATGCGTTTTGCTCCGGTCGGCGCCTTCGGGGCGTTGGCGTTCACCGTCGGCCAGTACGGCATCACCTCGCTGGGCTCTCTGGCGAAGCTGATCATGACCTTGTACATCGCCTGCGGTTTTTTCGTGTTCGTGGTACTGGGCAGCATTTGCCGCGCCAACGGTTTCAGCCTGTGGAAACTGCTGCGCTACTGCCGCGAAGAGTTCCTGGTGGTGCTCGGCACGTCCTCTACGGAGTCCGTCATGCCGCGCATGCTGGAGAAACTCGAGGCGCTGGGTTGTAAAAAAGGGTTCGTGGGCCTGGTACTGCCAGCCGGCTACTCGTTCAACCTGGATGGCACCGCGATCTACTTGTCGTTGGCGGCGATGTTCATTGCCCAGGCGTGCAACATCGAGCTGAGCCTGACGCAGATCATCACCATGCTGGCAATCATGCTGCTGTCCTCCAAGGGCGCCGCCGGCGTCACCGGCAGTGGGTTCGTGGCACTGGCCTCGACCCTGACGGTCATCCACGACATCCCGGTGGCCGGCCTGGCGCTGCTGATCGGCGTAGACCGCTTCATGTCGGAAGCGCGGGCCCTGACCAGCCTGGCCAGCAATGCCGTCGCGACGGTGGTGATTTCGCTATCGGAAAATGCCTGCCATCGCGAAACGCTGCACCGGATGCTCGACGCCAAACCCTCGGCGACGCAGGCAGAAGCCTGGGACGACCTGAAAGCCTCCAAGCGCACTTAGCAAATACGCGCGGCACGGCGCCAAGCAGGACCGTGGGCAGGCGCCTGGATCATGCGGTGCGCGCGGCAATCGCCTCCACTTCCACCAACGCGCCGGGCAATGGCAAGGCCACCACTTGCAACGCGGTGCGCGCCGGTTTCTCGGGCTGCTGCGGCGTGCCGAAGAACTGCGTATAGCCGCGCTGCAACCCGGCGAAATCGAGCTTGCCGGCGGTCTCCTCGGCGCCCACCAGAAATACGCGCAACTGAACAATATCGCCCAGGTCCAGGTCGTGTTGGCGCAGGATCCGGCGGATTTTATTGAACACCGAAACCGTCTGTATTTCAGTGTTGCCGTAGACGCCTGGAACGTTAGGATCGACGAGGTCCGGCAAGGTGCCACTGACAAAAACCAGGCTCGCTGAAGCCGGTACGGTGACGGTCTGCGAAATAGGGAATTCGCCGAGGCTGGTGCGTTGAATGCTGTCGCTCATGGTATTGCTCCTTATGAGGCGGCCACTGCCGCGATCTGTAGTTGCTGAGTTACGCGTTCGGCCAGTTGCCCCACCACATGACGCGCCGAGTTGGCCGCCGATTCCTGCCAGATACCCACGCCGCTTTGCACCAGGCCGTCACCGGCGAAGTACACACGGCCATGGGGTTGCTCCAGCAAGGCGCTGGCGTCAGCCGGGAAGTGTTCGCGTTGCAGCCAGGGGCCTTCGCTGTAGGGGATCTGCTCCCACGACACCGCCAGCGGGTTGCGCAGGTGTTTCGAGTAGCCCGGATGCAGCCACTCCACCGCATCCCTGCACGTGGCGTACTGCTTATCGAGGGGTTGTGCGCCAAACACGTCGGCCCCCTCCCCGGTCACGTAACCGGCCACCAATAAACCTTCGCGCGTATTGAGATCGTTGCTCGGATACCACAACAGGCGCGCCGGGTGCTCGATCCAGGAAAGGCCACCGTAGGTGCGGTAATCGGTTTCCCAGAAGCGCGGCGATTGCCACGCCACCTTGGTCGCCTGATCGTTGCGCGTGCTGCGCAAGGCGGCCTTGATCGGATCGCTGAAGTCGGTGTCGAGCCTGGCCAACAGCGGCAGCGGCAAGGTCGAGACCAGATAATCGGCGCGCACCACCTGTTCGCGTCCGCTGGGTGAGTCGTGATAGGTCACCGCAACGCCGTCTTCGAGTTGGCGGATCTGCCGCACCTGGGCGCCCAGTTGCACCTGTCCGCGCACGCGTTGGTAGAAGGCCTCGGTGATACGGTCCATGCCGCCCACGGGCTGGAACATGGTGGCCGAGAACTCCGGGAATTCAGTGTGCAATAACGCGCCCCAGAGCTCGGGGTGCAGCAGTTGATCCAGCGCCAATGGGCTGCGACTGGCGGGCAAGGCGCCGGGGTGGGCCGCTGATTCCAGATGCCCCGAACGCAGCGTGCCTTCAAAGGCCAGCTCTTGCGACAAGTCGCCATACACTTGCAGGAACGCCAGCAACCGGGTGCGCTCTTCGCCGCTTAATACATCATCGAGGGCATCCCGTTGCACGGCCTTGGCCAGCAAACCGGACAGGTGCCCACGCGCATCGTTGACCGCCTGGCCGACCGTAAACGCCGGCCGTTGCAGATCCGGCCGCACCTGGGCGCCATGGCTGCTGTTGACCAGCACTTCCAGCGGCACGCCCAGTTCACTGCAATAGTCGAGAATCGTGCGGTGCTGGCTGGGAATGCGAGCAGGCCCCGCGTTGAAATAGTGGCCCTGGTCAAAAGCGGCGGTCTGCGTGCGGCCGTCCTTGTAGTCCACACGGTCGCCGTGACGGATTGTCCAAGTACGCCCGCCGACCCGCTCCCGGGCTTCCAGCACCTGCACGCTGAACCCGGCGCGGCTCAGCTCCAGGGCCGTGACCAGGCCGGCGATCCCGGCACCGAGCACCAGCACGCGAGTGCCCTGGCCCAGGCCATCCTTGAGCTTCAAGGGTTGCGGCCGGCGGTGCGACGAAGGTCCCAGGCCCAGTACCGCTAGTGCATCCTTGACGGCTTTCTCGCCCCCTACTGCGGCGAGGCTCGACAGTGCTTCACGTCGTGTCAGTCCCATGGTCGATGCTCCTTAATCCGGCAGGCCCGGAGGGTTGATCAGCGACCGGTCGACACGCTCCACATCCAGGCCCCAACGCTGCAGCACCTGCTCGTATTGGCCGCCGGCAATCGCGCCCTCCAGAGCGGTGTGGATCGGCTTGACCAGACCGTTGTCCTTGCGTGTGGTCACGGCAATATCCGCCTGCAGCGGCCAGCCACCGTTCACGGTGCCGACGCGCTTGATGCCTCCGGTGATCGCCGCGGAATAGGCATACACCGAATTGGGCCCGAACAACGCATCGCTGCGCCCCGACTGTACCGCCAGTTGTGCGGCGGCCTGGTCGTCGAAGTACTGCAACAGCGCAGGCTTGATGCCGGCCTTCTCATTGGCCTCGTTCCAGGCCAGCAGGACCTTTTCCTGGTTGGTACCGGAGCCGACAATGATCTTCAGCCCGGCAATGTCCGACGCCTGTTTGATCTCGCTGATCTTGCTGGTGCTCTTCACATAAAACCCGAGCACGTCCTGGCGATAAGTGGCGAAGTCAAAACGCTTCTTGCGCGCTTCGGTCACGGTTACGTTGCTGATCACCGCGTCGTATTTGCCCGAGCTGACGCCCAGCGGCCAGTCTTCCCAACTGGTCTGCACCACGTTGAGTTGCAGGCCCAGGCTATCGGCGACCAGTTGCGCGGTGTCGGCCTCGCTGCCGATAGTGGTCTTGTCGTCATTGGCCAGCAGCGCCAGCGGTGGCCCGGCCACGCCGGACACGGCCACGGTGAACTTGCCCGGCTGGGCGAACTTGAAGCCTGGCGGGATCTGCGCGATAGCCGCTTCATTGCGCGGCGCATGGATGCGCACGCGGTCGGGGCTGAGGTCGACCTGTTGCACGGCATAGGCGGTGTGCGCGGTGCCGACAGCAAGCGTCAGCAAGGCCACGCGGGCAGTATTGATGAACATGGGCAGTCACTCCTTGAACTAAAGCACTTTGCCGAGAAAGGCCACGGTGCGGGGATGTCGGGGCTGGCGGAAGATCTGTTCGGGCGGGCCTTCTTCGATCAGTTGACCGTCGCAGAGAAACACCACGTGGTCGGCCACTTCCCGGGCAAAACCGATCTCATGGGTGACGATTACCAGGGTCACGCCCAGTCGGGTCAGGCCCTTGATCACGTCGAGCACTTCGCCCACCAGCTCCGGGTCGAGGGCCGAAGTAGGCTCATCGAACAGCAGCACCTTGGGGTCCAGCGCCAAGGCCCGCGCGATGGCGACGCGCTGTTGCTGGCCGCCGGAGAGCTGGCGCGGGAAGGCATCGGCCTTGTCCGCCAGGCCGACCTTGGCGAGCAACTCGGCCGCCTTGGCCTGCGCCTCGGCCTTGCTCCAGCGCTTATGGGCCAGGGGCGCTTCGGCGATGTTTTCCCAGGCGGTAAGGTGCGGGAACAGGTTGAAGTTCTGGAACACGAAACCTACGTCGATGCGACGCTTGAGAATCTCGCGTTCCTTGAGTTCGTAGAGCAGGTCGCCCTTGCGTCGATAGCCGACGTATTCACCGTCGATGGTGATATGCCCGCTGTCGATCTTCTCCAGGTGGTTGATGGTGCGCAACAACGTGGATTTGCCCGAGCCGGATGGCCCGAGGATCACCGTGACTTTGCCCGGGTCGATGGTCAGGTCGATGTCCCGCAGGACCTGCTGGTTACCAAAGCGCTTGCCCACGCCCTGGATCTGAATGCGCCCGGCGCGTGCTTCACCCATGGGCCTTCTCCTTGAGCCAGCCGCGTACGCGTTGCAGCGGCGTGGGCGGCAATACGCGGGCGGTGCCGCGGGCAAAGTGGCGCTCGACGTAGTACTGGGCGCTGGTGAGCACGGTGGTGATGATCAGGTACCACACGGTCGCCACGATCAGCAGCGGGATCACCGCCTGGGTGCGGTTGTAGATGACCTGCACGGTGTAGAACAGCTCCGGCAAGGCCAACACGTAAACGATGGACGTGCCCTTGACCAGGCCGATGATCTCGTTGAACCCCGACGGTAAAATCGAGCGCAGTGCCTGGGGCAGGATGATGCGAAAGATCCGTCGCGAGGCGGGCAACCCCAGGGCCGCCGCCGCCTCATGCTGGCCGGCGTCGACACCGATCAGACCGCCGCGAATGATCTCCGCCGCATAGGCCGCCTGCATCAGGCTCAAGCCCAGCACCGCCACGGTGAATTGGCTGAGCACATCCACCGTCGACCACTCGGCAAACACCACTTCGGTGAACGGCACACCGAGCACGATGTGGTCATACAGATACGCAAAGTTGTACAGGATGATCAGCACCAGCAGCGCCGGCATTGAGCGGAAAAACCAGATGTAGCCCCAGGCCAATGCCGCCAGCAGCGGCGACCCCGACAGCCGCGCCAACGCCAGTGCGGTGCCGAGGATGACACTGAACACGGTACTGAGCAGCGTCAACAGCAACGTCTGGCCCAAGCCGCGCAGTACCGACGGCGAAAAGAACCACTGGCCGAACACGCCCCATTCCCAGCGCGGGTTGGTGGCCAGGGAATGCGCGATGGCGAGCAGCACCACTGCGGCGAATATCGACCCGGCCCAGCGCCAGGGATGCCGGGCGGGCACCACGTGCAGGGCCTTGATCGGCGTGGCGACGCGGGCCTGGCGAACCGGGCTGACCTCATCAATCAGGTCATAGGATTTGGCGACGATAGGCATGTTCTGTTCCTCGCTCGTGCAGGCGTTAGAAGGCGTAGGTCAAACGGGTGTAGTAGTACCCGCCGGTAAAACCGTAGGGCGAATAGGTGCCGTAGCTGGCGAGCATGGTGCTGCTCGGCACGCCTTGTTTCTTGGGGTAGAGGTCAAACAGGTTCTTGGCGCCGACAGCGATGTTGAGGGCTTTGGTGAGGTTGTAGCCAAGGTCGAGGTCGGTGATCCAACGGGCGTTGTAGACCCGGTCGAGGTCACGATTGGCCGAGGAATTGACCTCCTTGTACGAACCGTAGCGGGTCAGGGCCAGGTTGAGGTTGAAACGCTCGATGCTCCAGTCGCCGCCCAGGATCAACTTGGTATTGGGTTGCACGCCGGTGATCAGGTTGCGGGCCTGGCGGTCCATCAAATCGTAGGAGGTGCCCAGGATAGTGGTGGAGGCCTTGTAATTGAGGATTTGGGTCTGGTTCCAGTTGAACGCCGCCGTCCATTTCAACGCACCGAACCGGCCGAGGTCCTGGCTGTAGTTGCCCACCAGGTCGACACCCTTGGTACGGGTGTCGGCACCGTTGATGAAGTACTGGCCGCCCGAAGTGGAGTTGATGCCATTGTTCTGCAAGACCTGGGTGACTTCGGGGCCGAGCAAAGTGCCGGTGAGGGTGATGCGGTCGCGCAGGTTGATCACGTAGGCATCGGCGGTGAAGTTCAAGCGGTCGGAAGGCGTCAGGGTGAAACCGAGGCTGAAGTTGGTCGAGCGCTCGGGCTTGAGATCCTGGGCGCCCAAGGCCTTGGCCGCCGCCGAGCCGACCGGCAGTACACCGTAGTTGATCGACTGGTAGACGCCATCGACCACGCCATAAGTCGTGGAGCGCGCACTGAACAGGCTGTTGGCCAGGGACGGTGCCCGAAAGCCATTGCTGACCGTGGCACGCACGGCGAATTGCGGGGTGAAATCGTAGCGGGTGGTCAGCTTGCCGCTGCGGGTGGCGCCCACGCCTTCGTTGTAATGCTCATAGCGCAAGGCCGTGCCGACGTACCAGTCCGGCAGTGGGTTGAACCCCACATCAACGTAACTGGCGAGGCTGTTACGCGAGGCGCTGCTTTCTTCATCCGGCGAAATGCCGTTGGTGACCTGCGCCCCGGACGAAGCGCAATTGCCCGGCGCCACGCAGTAGCCGCCGTTGGCATAGGACGCGTAGTCACCGGCCTGCACCTCATAAGTGTCGCGCCGATGCTCGAAGCCATAGGACAGATCGAGCGGCTTTTGCAGGCCGATATCGAAGCCGCGCTTGAAGTCCAGGTTGGTGGTCAGTTCGGTGGAAATCCAGGTGCCGGAGGTGAAACTGTTCGGCGTAGCCTCACCCAGGGACGGGTTCTGGTTATGGGTGGTGCCCTGCTCCGCTTCGTTACGCCCGTAGGTGGTGGACAAGTCCCAGTTCCACTCACCGAGGGTGCCTTTGCCGCCGAAGGCCGCCTGGAAATCGTCCTCGTCGATGTACCAGGTGGGCGTATACCCGGCCGGGTAACCATTGGGCCCGGTGGTGATGGTGTTGGTGATGGTCGGCAGGCGGAAATTCTGCCCCTGCTCGGCCTTGCGCCGCGAATAGGTGGTAAAGGAGTACAGGCTGAGGCTGTCGTCAATCGGTAGCTCGGCGTTGTAACCCAGGGTCAGCAAGTTGGTCTTGGGTGTGCCGTAGCCGCCATAGGTGGCCTTGCCTGCCAAGCCATAAGCCTGCTCATAGGTGTAGCCGTTGGCGCTGGCCTTGTTGTCATCGTTCTGGCTGCGCGCATCCAGCGCCAGTTGCAGGATGCCGCCGTCACCGATCTCAAAGCCCTTGTTAAGGCTTTGCTGCACGGTCTGCTTCTTGCCGTCGTAACCCTGGCCGACGTTGGTTACCGAGGTGCCGCTGGTATCGGCCTTGAGGATCACGTTGATCACACCGGCGATGGCGTCGGAACCATACTGGGCGGCAGCGCCGTCGCGCAGAACTTCCACATGGTCGATGGCGCTGATGGGGATCAGGTCGAGATCGGCAGGCGCCGCACCGGTGTTGATACCGTTGATGTTCAGCGTGGCGCTGGTATGGCGGCGCTTGCCATTGACCAGCACCAGCACCTCGGCGGCGCTCAGGCCACGCAGGTTGGGTGCGCGAGCAATGCCGCTGGCGTCCCAGCCGGTTTTCTCCGGCAAGGTGAGCGACGGAATCACCGCGCTCAAGGCCTCCATCAGGCCGGGCTTGCCGGTGCTCTGCAATTGTTTGGCACTGACCACATCTATGGGCACCGGGCTGCTGGTGACGGTGCGTTGCTCGGCGCCACGGTTGCCGGTGACGACAACGGTGGACAGGGTGCTGTCGTCCTGGGCTTGCGCCGTGTTGCCCAGTAGGGCCAATGCCAGTGCGGCGCTTGGTGATAAGACGTGCTTCATATCCACTCCAGCATTTCCAAATCGCGAAGTCGGGCAGTCACGCGGTCGTGAAGACTGCGCGGTGTCAGGAGGTGTGTCGGCGGTTTGGGCTAGGTGTGGCGAGGGGGTTGAATCGACAACATGGGGTGAGCTCCCTTCCAACGATTCGCGGTGGGCTCAGGGGTTGATCACCCTGGCATGGTGCGCGGAATCTGAATCACGCTGGGTACCATCCGGGGTCAGGGGTAGGCTGTTGAGTCCAAACATAACGGAATGGATTTCAAAAATATAATGCTGTTTTGATATAAGCTAATATTCTCTAATTTTATTATTTATAAAAATCTTTATTCCTATTAAGAATGTTTTTTTGCTGCATTGACTGGGCCTGGCAGCACGCGAGTGCTTTCTCCGAGGTGTTGGGATTGGCGGTAGACGGACCGCAGGGCACGCTTTGAGCGTGCGCCGAAGGCGCTTTGCACAACTCAGGCAGACACTCCGCAATAAATTTGCTCGCAATTATTTAGCGCGCCTATTATTTCGATTGATTCTTTTGTATTCCTGAATTTCCAAACGGCCTCCAAGCTGAAGCTGAGAATCACTGTGTCGCCCGAACAGGCTGCCGATGTTCGCATGTGGGAAAACCCCACCACCAAACCTGGCCCCTGGAGGCCTCTATGAAATTAAGATCCTTGAATATCGCCCGCAGAGCTTTCGTCTGCTTTGGGTTAATCACACTCGTACTCATCAGCTTGGCAGGTTTCTCGTATGTCCAGATAGATCATCTGCGTAATGCAGAGCAGGATATCGAGCAAAACTCACTACCCAGCGTCCAGGTCATCGACGATATTCAAATCGCCCTTCTTCACGCTCGCCTTGAAAGTATCCGCATGCTCTCGAGCACGACCAAGGATGTGCACGATAAATCGCTGTCATTGGTCGAAGACGCTATACAGACACTTCAAGCGAAGACAGCGTTTTACCGCGACCACCTCCTATCCGGCCAGCAGGATGAAATCCAGTTCGCGAAAACCAATCAGGCCCTGAATGTGTACATCGACGGCCTCAAAAAAGTACTTGCCCTGGATTCGTCTGACCATGACCAGGCTGTCATCTTTGCCAACACAGAACAGGCACAACGAGCCATTGCTTATCAAGAGCAGCTAACCATTCTTCGAGAGCAGAATGCGCGTCAGGCGGTAATGTCTGGCCAAGACGCGGCAAACGTCTATACGCATAGCGTTAATGTGCTGATTGCGGTACTGGTCGTGGCATTTATCTTAACCATCGTGTTGGCGACTCTGTTCACTAACAGCATTGTCAGCCCCATCACTTCCTCGCTTAAGTTGGCGGAAGACATTGCCTCCGGCGACCTCACCCACGACCTGGAAGTAACAGGTTCGGATGAAGCCTCGCGCTTGATGCATGCACTCAATCTGATGCAGAAAAATCTCAGGAGTACAATTTTAGAAATCTCGGGGGCCTCTACCCAACTGAGTACTGCGGCCGTTGAAATGACCTCGATCACAGAAAGTGCTGATCGCACCCTGCAACAGCAGAACAGCGAAATAGAGCAAGCAGCCACAGCGGTAACCGAGATGAGTGCTGCTGTCGAAGAGGTCGCCCGGAATGCCAACTCCACATCTGAGGCGGCGATGCAGTCGAGCTTGGCAGCTGACCTCGGCAACCAAAAAGTGACTGAAACGCTGACAGCAATGCGCGGGCTGACAGGACTGGTCGAGGTCTCCTCGGAACAGGTAAAAGAACTCGCAGACCAGGCCCAGGACATCACCAAAGTTCTGAACGTGATTAGAGCGATTGCCGAGCAAACGAACCTCTTGGCGTTGAACGCGGCGATTGAGGCGGCCCGTGCAGGAGAACAAGGTCGTGGTTTTGCAGTCGTAGCAGACGAAGTTCGGGCTTTGGCGCACCGCACCCAGACCTCGACTCAAGAAATTGAACAGATGATATCTACGATCCAGGCAGGTTCTTCAGCCGCAGTCGAATCGATGCAGAAAAGTACGTCTGAGGTCTACAACACACGAGATACGGCGGAGCAAGCCGGTAATTCACTACGCCAGATTATTGATTCCGTTCTAGAAATCAACGACCGCAATATCCAGATCGCTACCGCGTCTGAGGAACAAGCGCACGTAGCACGTGACGTTGATCGCAGCCTCATCAGCATTCGCGACCTTGCCGTTCAGAGTACTGAGGGCACCCGTCAGACCCTGGTTGCCAGTAATGAGTTGTCGCGTTTGGCAATCAACTTGAACGACTTGGTGCTCCGGTTCAGGACATAGCAGCAGGCCCCAGTGTGGTGCCAAGTCATAACACCGATACAAAACCTCCAGTGAACCGCTCAGCTACAGATAGCAGAGGATAAAAATGGCTTCTCATGAGACCGCCTTGCATTCTGTGCTGAGCGCAGATGAACGCTCGACAATAGCTGAACTTGAGTCCACAAGCGCTATTTTGCAGTTGGTTACGCGCCTTACAGGGATGCGGTTTGCCGGTATTGCCAAATTCACAGAAACGGACTGGATAGTTTGCTCGGTTCACGACCCCACTCATCTGGGTATAGAGATCGGAAACATTCTAGAGCTGGAAATTACGCTCTGCAGCGAGCTGAGAAGAAACCCCCAAGCACTTTTTATCCCAACGATCAGTGGCGATAGCAGATATTCAGAGCGCAGCGTCGTAAAGCGGTACGGATTAGAAAGTTATGCAGGTGCTCCCATCTTTCTTCCTGACGGACGACTCTATGGTGCTCTGTGCGCACTAGACTCGCGTTCAATGTTATTTGAAGATCCTGACCTGGAAGAAACTTTGATGTTATTTGCGAAGCTCATAGGCTGTATTTTTTTCTCCAATCTTGCTGCTGATCAAGCGTCAACACATCCTTGTGAGATGGCGTAGAACCAACAGACTTAAACGTCAGTGAAGAATAGCAGTGACGTACGCCTGGCATGCCCACGGCGCAATCAGCCCTTGCTCACCTTCACCGGTGATGGCGATGATTCTTTGGGCATGTGTCGGGGCAAGTTGGGCTCGCCGGGCCGTATGAACCACGCCGATGACGCTGGTGGTGGAAGGCACGTTCAGCCAAGACGGCCATGGTATCACCCAGATCAGCATGGCCCTCATACCCTACCTGACGCGTCGCCCCCAACAGAGCGGACTGTGCGTTTTATTCTGGTTGAAACGGCGACTGACGGCCGGGCTTCCAGGGCTGTTTATCCAAGATGTGGCTTTAGCATGTCCCACGCTTCGGTGGTAAATCGGTAACTTCTGTCCGACTGAAAAGCGATGACGCCCACCTCGGCAAGACGTTTGAGTACTTCCCGCACACTGACAATCGTCAGTTCGGAAGAAGACGCTTCTATATAAGCATGCACGCCCTGCACACCGATCAAACGTTCCTCCTGCGTAGCCAGGACTAATGCATTGATCACCTTCAAACGAAAGAGACTGGTACGCAACCCGTAAACACGCAGCATCTCGCGGATATGGTGGTTCGTACTGTAATCACATTCGAGTGCGAGTTGACTGGTCGTGGCCTGAAACGGACGACACCTGTCAGTTGAGGTAAATCCCTGGTTGTCCAGCATGCGAATACTCCCTTTCCGAAATGTTCAGATGGAGTTGCTACGTCTGCCGTAGCAACCCTTCCCGTATTCGTCAGAAGTCGACGGTGGCCGATAGCTGCAAGGTCCGCGGATAACCCGGGGAGAATGCGCCGTAGGAAGCAACGCCCGACCAGTACTCACGATCAAACACGTTCTGCACGGTGGCCCGAAACGTCGTCGGCCGGCCTTCGATTTTGGTGGCATAACGCGCGCCGGCATCAAAGCGGGTCCAGGAGCTCAGTTCCTGCGTATTGGCCTGATTGACGTACTGGCTGTCGGTGTAGATTGCGCCGCCAGTGAGGGTGAAGCCCTCCAGCCATGGCGTATCCCATTCGGCCCAGAGATTGGCCTGCACGTCCGGCACTCCCACCGGTTTGTTGCCGCGGTTGGCCTTGGTCGCCGAATCGGTCAGCTCGCCGTCGAGTAGCGTCACACCGCCCATCAATCGCGTGCCCGGTGCAACTTCGCCGAACATGCTCAACTCGATACCGCGATTACGTTGCTCAGCCTGCACTGAGAACACGTTGTCGGCAGCGACTTCGCCACTGGGTTTCTCGATCTGGAACAACGCCAGCGTGGTCATGAACGTGCCGTGTTCATATTTGACGCCGATCTCATGCTGCTTCGACTCGTACGGCGCGAAGGTCTCTCCGGCGTTGGCCGCCGTGCCCGGGGCAATGTCGCCCTTGCTCAAGCCTTCTACATAATTGTAGTAGAGCGAAACGTCTTCCCAGGGCTTGACCACCACGCCGACCAGCGGGGTTGTGGCGTTGGCCTTATATTTCGAGCTGACCGCACCGGCGGCGCTGTAGTTACGCGATTCGATGTCCTGACGCCGTACACCCAGGGTCAACTGGAAGCGGTCATCGAGTATCGACATCGTGTCGGTCAACGCCACGCCGGACAGCTCCGATTCGGAAACGCGCAACACGTTTGGTGAATTGATGTACTGCTGCGGCCTGTCGATCGGGTGGTAGATATTCGACAGGATGGCCGTGCCGTTGTTGATGCCGCGCGACAGTTCATCCTGATACCGGGTCGCCATCACCGTGGTGGTGTGGGTGATCGGCCCGGTGTCAAACACGCCACGCAGGCCGATATCGGCGGTCGAGCGATCGACGTTGAATTTGTAATAACCGGGGATGTTGCTGGTGTCACCGGCGTCGTTGAGGATTCTCGGCACCTGGTCGGACAGGCGTTTGACGTCGGATTTACCTCCGCCGGCATGGGCGAACACAGTGACTTTATCCGTCAGGTCATATTCACCACCGAGCAACGCCGACTGTTCTTTGGTGTCCGACCAGCCCCAGTCCTGCGACAGGTTGGTGCGGCCGTTAGGCGCGGACGGCACATCAACCCCCGGCGCGATAGTGAAGGGCCGCGAAGCGCCCTCCCAGCTTTCTTTCTGGCTGATGTAATCGAGGTTCAAGCGCAAGCGCTCGCCGCGGTAATCCAGCGCAATGGCGCCGATACCGAGATCGCGATGTTGATCGTCAATCGCCGTATCACCTCCTTGCAGGTTGCCGTTGAAACGCACGCCGAACTGGTTTTCCGAACCGAAGCGCCGGCTCAGATCCAGATGCCCGCCGACTTGAGAGTCGGAGGCATAGGTGCCGGTGAAGCGGGTCAGGTCTTCATCCAGCGGACGTTTGGGCACAATGTTGATCACACCGCCGACGCCGCTGTTGGGCGAGATGCCGTACATCAGCGCGCCGGGGCCTTTGAGCACCTCGACTCGCTCGGCGTAGTCGGTGAACACACGATAATTCGGCGCGACGCCATAGACACCATCGAACGCCAGTTCACCGAGGTTACCTTCGCCAATCGGGAAGCCACGAATGAAAAACGAGTCGACGATACCACCAGTCTGGCCGGTCGAACGCACCGAGGGGTCGCGCTCCAGCGCATCGGCGACGGTCACGGTTTGCAGATCGGCGAGGGTTTTGGCGGTGTAACTGGTGACGCTGAATGGCGTGTCCATCACATCTTTGTTGCCCATCATGCCCAGTCGGGCACCGCGAGCAACCTGACCACCGGCGAGGGTGTCCGGTAAAGCCGTCGCGCCGTTGTAACGGGCACTGACGTTGGTGGTGTCGAGGATCAGCGCGTCCGGAGCGGCGTTCGCGGTCTGGTCGGCGACGACGCCTGGTTGCTCGGCGTTGGCGGCCCAAGCGTTGGCGCTTCCCGCGACCAAAACGAAATTCAGCATGGCGGTACGCACAGCGAGTGTTAACACCCGCTCACCGCAAGGACGACTGACAACAGGCATGACTTGAGGATCCTTTTCATCGAGAGAAAATGGTAATCACTCCTATTGCCAGTCGACCCGCGAAAAAGTATCACCCGCAGTACAGTTTTTTTGCTGAGGTCCGCACAGGGTCAGGCGTAGAGGCGTTCCAGCGGAATCGCGACCACCGGCAGCGCCGGGTCAAAAGCGTGCCGGGTGGTCTTGTACGGAAATATCTCACCGCGAGCGATGGTGCTGAAAATACGCGCCACCTCGAACGCCTGCCCGGTTTGCCAATGCCGCACGCACACCCGCGGATCGGTGTAATCGAGCTGGATGCACGGCACCCGTTTCAATCCCAGTTGCAACGCCGCAGTGAAACGGTGATTGCCGTCCATCACGATGCCGCGCGAGCGCTCGACGATGATCGGTTCCAGCCAATGCCCGGCGCGAACAATCGACTCGCGCAGCAACGTCACGTTGGTCGGGTCGACCTGCTCCGACTGCAACACTTCACACAGTGGCCGCAGTGCAATCTGATAGCCGTGGTCCATGGGGATCTCCTGATTCGCCGAGGATGTCAGCAGGCGTCGGCGCGGACGACGGGCGCATGCTGACCAGCCACTTCAAGCAGGCGCCGGGCGTGTTCGATCAGCGGCAAATCGACCATCTCGCCGTCCACTTGCACCGCATGGCTGCCGCTCGCAACCGCTCTCATCACCCGATCGGCCCATGCCAGTTGGCGTGAATCCGGCAGGAACGCACGCTGCACCGTGGCCAGTTGGCCGGGATGGATACACAACTTGGCGCCGAACCCCAACGAACGGGCGTAATGCGCGTCCTTGGCGACCGCCGCCAGGTCGCCGATCGCCGGCGACACGCCATCGATCGGCGACGGTAAATCCGCCGTGCGCGAAGCCAGTACGATGCGGTTGCGGGCGAACAGAAACGCCTCCGGCACTTGGCTGCAGCTGATATCGAGCGAGAAATCCAGCGAACCGAACGCCAACCGCGCCAAGCCCGGAATCGCAGCGATCGACTCGATCTGTTGCAAACCTTTGGCGGTCTCGATGATGGCGACGATCGCAAGCGTCGGTTGCCATTCCAGCAAACGCTCGACGACGCGCGCCAGTGCCTCGGAACATTCAGCCTTGGGCAAGAAAATCCCGTCGCATCGCTCGGGATAGCGCAGGTCGCTGAGCCAATTCAGATCCTCGACAAACAGCGCGCTGCTGACGCTGTTCAGGCGGATATACCGCTCGCAGGCAACACTCGGCGTACCCTCCTGCCATACCCGGATGGCGGTGCGGGCAGCGGCTTTGCTGTCCGGATGAACGGCATCCTCAAGGTCAAGAATAATTGCGTCCGGCGCCGCTTCGCAGGCTTTGGAAAAGCGCTCGGGGCGATTGCCCGGCACGAACAGGTAGCTGATCGCGAGTGGGGCTTTGCGGTTGAGTCGATCGGATTGCATGGCGTTGCTCCTATGACGTGAACCAGTCGTGGTTTGTGAAAATTTTCAGGCCCCTTGAACGGCGGATTTGCCTGCTATTGCGGGGCTTGTTGCAACAGCCTTTAACGCCTTATTGATCAAGCAATTAAGAGACTTTTTAATCTCGGGACGAACGAGTCCTTGAGCGTGTAAATGCACGTTCATGGATTCGCCTGGAGCAGGTGTTTATTCAAAAATATTTGAAAACCTTACTTGATAATCGTTCCTGTTCGCAATATTGTTCACCCCGCCAAGAGGAACTATCCTCGTTTCAAAGCAAGACATTCGTATCTCGGGAAGTACCTTTCAGTGATGTCACTTAAACATCAATCACGGGTATTTACAGGGCGCTGACCTATAACTACCGGTCAGCTCATACATCCGTGCAAACCTTATGGAATGGGGTTCTCATGCAATTGATTTGTGAACCATTTATGAAGACTTGCGTTTCTGAATCAGCATCGAATTTTGTCTGGCATCCACCTCCGAGCCATTTACAACCTCGTTTCTGACGAGCTAACACATTAAAAAATCGATAACGTTTAGTTATTGAAATATCAATGGCGAGGTCACTTCCAACGCCAGGGGCCAACTATGCCTAAAACAAATACGCTGCCGGTCGTATTGCAAAACAAAGTCCATCATCCGGAGCTATTAAAGCCACTGATCGACCCGGTTATTGCCACGTTTATCAACAACTTCCCGACGACACTTGCGGATCTTGTAGAACAGCATGGATCGCCGTTGAATCTGGTCTGGCCCCATGCATTTGAATTAAATACGCAGGCCTTGCTGACGGTGTTAAAGCAGTACAACGTGCCCCACGCGATTTTCTACGGGGCCAAGGCCAACAAGTCGCAAAGCATGCTCAGCGCAGCCGCAAGTTCGGGTATCGGTGTCGATGTGTCGAGCGTCCACGAATTGCATGCCGCGCTGCGCGCAGGTACGCCCGGGAGAAAAATCTGCGCCACGGGACCGGCGAAAACGGCGGTATTCCATCAAGCGCTGATCGGCGCCGGCTCACTCATTTGCGTGGACTCGCTGGAGGAATTCGATCATCTGCATGGCGTAATTGAAACGCAGCCACCCCCTGCAAAAGTCCGAGTTTTACTGCGATACAGGCCAAAAAGCAGTGCAAAAAGCCGGTTCGGCATGGGTTCGCAAGACATGCTCGAATGCTTGCAACGGCTGACGAAACACACCCGCCTTTTTCACTTCGAGGGCTTTCATTTCCATCTGGGTGGCTATGGATTCGAATCCCGTGCGCAAGCGTTCCGTGAAGTCACCGGGTTCGTCGACGCAGCGAGGGAAATCGGCTTGAATCCGCAGATGATCGACATTGGCGGCGGTTTGCCGATTCGTTATGTCGAGCCTGAGACCTACGCGCAGTTCCTGCAAAATGATAATAACCCGAGCCATTATTACAACCAGACCGTTCCCGCCGCTTATTACCCTTACGGCAGCAAACTGACAGCGCCACAGTGGTTGAGGTTATTACTCGAAGCCGAACATTCACCGGGGCTGTCAATTGCCAACTATTTGATTCAGCAAAATATAACCCTGGCACTGGAACCGGGCCGAAGCCTGGTTGACCAAGCGGCGATTTCAATATTTCGTATAACGCGCACAAAAAAGCTGGCCGACAATAAAACCGTCATTTTTGTCGAAGGCAGTAGTTTCAGCGCTTGCGAAACCTGGTTCGCCTCTGAATATTTGATTGATCCGATCCTGATCAGCGCAGAACAGCACCCACCTACACAAACCCAGGCATATATCGCTGGGCATAGTTGCCTCGACGATGACGTCATCACTTATCGCTTGATCAACTTTGCAAACCAACCCCGCTGCGGTGACCTGTTGATTTACGTCAACACCGCCGGTTATCAGATGGACTTGCTGGAAAACGAGTTTCATCGCCATCCGCTGCCCCAGCGGTTGACGGCGACCTGTTGTACGGAAGGTAACTATGCGTTTTCACCTGACTACTAAAGGGAACAATTAAAATGATATTGAACAAAGTCTCGGACCTTATCGGTAATACACCGATGTTGGGCATTGATGTTCCGGACACCAACGCCCGTTTGTTATTGAAGATTGAAAAGAACAATCCCGGCGGCAGTATCAAAGACCGCATGGCGCGCAACATGGTACTGGCGGCGCTCAAGTCCGGTCGCCTGAAACCCGGCGGTGTCGTTGTCGAATCGTCATCGGGCAACACCGGGATTGGCCTGGCCATGGCTGCGGTCGAGTTCGGTCTGCATTTCATCGCCGTGGTCGATCACCACGCCGCGCAAGACAAGATCGCCGTGATGAAGGCCCTCGGTGCCGACATTCGTTTCGTCAAAGGCACCTATCGCGAAGATGAAGTGGCCGTAGTCGAGCGCCAACAGATGGCAGCCGAGCTGGCCAGCGAGATTCCCGGCGCGGTGTTCATGAACCAGTCCGACAATGCGGCCAATGCCGGCGGCTACAGCGATTTCGTCCGCGAAACCATTGCCCAGGCTGAAGGCGCTGTCGGCGCTTACGTCGGTTGTGTCGGCACCGGCGGCTCGATGACCGGCATCGCGCGCGGCCTGAAAGTGCACAACCCGGACACTGTCACCGTCGCGGTGGAACCCGCCGGTTCGATCGTCTTCGGTCACCCCGGCTACCCCTACTACCAATCCGGCACCGGTACGCCGGCCGGTGACACCGTGGGCCTGGTGCTCGACTACAGCTGCATCGATCTTGGCGTGCAAGTCACCGATTCGCAGGCGTTCGAAACCGCCCGCTATATCGCGCGCAACTTCGCCTTACTGGTCGGAGGCTCGACCGGTGGTGCGATTTTCAAGGCACTGGAGCTGATCCACAAAGGGGTGCTGACCGGCAACGTCGTGGTGCCGATTGCCGACGGTGGCGAGAAATACCTGCACACGGTGTTCGATGACAAATGGCTGCAGGAGCGCGATCTGATCGACCCGAGCATCGCCCCGCAACTGGACGCCTGGCTGGGCAAGACCCAATGGCTGGACACCGTTTCCGCGCCGCTGCAACTGAGCGTCGCATGACCCCCCCTTCACACAGGAACGCCTCTCGATGAATCTGTTGAAAGTCGCTATCTGTGGTGGCGGCAGGACTGGCCATCTCAACGCCATCCTGTTCAAGCAGCTACCGAATGTCCAGGTTTCGATGCACACCCATAATCAGGAGGTCATCGAACAACACGCCCGCCAGACGCCGATGCAGGCGTTGCTGCCCGACGGGTCGACCCTGAGCGCCCGACTGGATCGGGTGACCAGCGATGCCAAAGCAGCGGTTGAAGATGCCGACATCGTCATCATCACCGTGCCGGCCCATGCCCGCCCGCAAACCCTGAAGGATATCGCACCGCATTTGACCACCAGCAAACCGGTGTTTATCGGTGCCATTCCCGGCTTTTGCGGTTTCGACTGGCTGGCCGAAGCCACCCTGCCCAACCGGCCGAATGTGGTGATTTGGGGCATGAAGGATGTGCCGCATACGGCGTTCGAATTGACGCCGGGACGCTCGATTAAAATGGGTGGTGGCAAAAGCCAGTTGTATGTGGCGACCCACGCTCGGGAGCCGCAAACAGCGCGCCAACTGTTGGAAAAGATACTGATCAGACTGTACGGCCCTTGCGTGACGATGCTCGATCATTATCTGGAAATCACGCTGACGCCAGGCAACCCGATTATGCACAGCTCGGTGATCTACGGCCTGATCGGCCCCTACGGCCAGTGGCATCGCAAGATCTTCCCGCAACCCATGTGCTGGTGGACCGAGTGCCCGGAACTCGGCGCCTATTTCCTCGAACGCATGGATCAGGAAAGTCAGGCGCTGTGTGCAGTGATCAGCCAGCGCCTGGACATCGACCTGTCTTCGGTGAAATCCCTGAAACAGGAAATCGTCGAGGCCTACGGCGAGCAGATCCGCGACCCGAGCAGCATGCTTTCGATACTGCGCACCAATCAGGCCTACAACAACATCCTTGCGCCGATGGTGCCGGCCGCCGACAACCGCGCCGGTTACGTGATCGAGCGCGAAAGCCGCGCCTTCAACGAAGACGTCGCCTACGGTCTGGTGCTGCTGGCGGAAATGGCCAAACGTTTCGACCTCAAGGTGCCTTACATCGAGGAAGTGTTGCAGTGGAGCGTGGCCTACATGCAAGGCCTGCGCGACTCGGCACTCGATTACTTCCCAAGCCAATGGCCGCACACGACAAGTGCCGCCGCTTGATCTCTCTATTCAATTTTCGACGAGCAGACCGCTGATATGGATGACTTCAAGACACTGATCGCCTACTCCCGCAAAAACGCCATGCGCCGTCTGGTGCGCTGCCTGTTTGCGGAAAACATCCTCGACCGATCGGCCCTGCGCTTTTCCGTCGAGGGCCACCAAGCCACTTATCCGCTCAAGGGCGGCCACGCCCATCTGGCCTTTTCCGATATCGCCAAAGGCCCGGCCGATACCGTGATCAACGACGGTGACGTAGTGTTGGTGACCGATGAAGGCGTGCGCCAGCTCATCAGCAGTCATCAGGACATGCTCGATGTGCTGCGTGACAGTTTCGACTTCGCCCCAACCGACGAAGGCTTGGCCGGGCTCAAGGCCGACATGGAAAACAGCCTGACCAACGATGCCCACGCCCGTCAGCATCGCCAGCACTGGAATGCCCGACTGCAGCAGGCCGGCAAGGATGCCGGGCTCGACAGCTTCACCGACTACCTGCGCCAACACGCCAATACCAAGGACGCCGCGATTCTTCTCGACCAGTGGGGTTCACTGGAAGGCCACCCGTATTACCCGACCTGGAAAGCCCGCCCGGGCCTGACCGATGAGGAAGTCGAGCAACTGTCGCCCGAGTTCAATGCACAGGTGCCGCTACGCATCGCCGCACTGCGTGCCGACAATGCGAAAACCGAAAGCATGCCGCACGTGATCGATTACCGCACCTGGTTCGCCGAGAACTTCCCGGCGCAGTGGGAGCAATGGAAAGCCTCACTGAACAACAAGGGGCTGAACGAAAACCAGTGGCTGCCCTTGCCGATCCACGGTTGGCATTTGCAGGCCTACGTGCTGGAAACCTTCGCGCAGGAGATCGCCGAGGGCATTCTGATCACTGACGGTCCGGACCTGCCAACCCTGCCGACCATGTCGTATCGCACGATGATGCCGGTGCTGGATGACTGCGCGCCGCTGATCAAACTGCCGATCGCGGTGTGGATGACCAGCGAACTGCGCAGTCTGCAAGCCAAGTCGATTCACATGGGGCCGCGCATCAGCACGGTGATCAGCAAGATTCTCGAGGTGGAAAATGGCTTCGATCAGCGCCTGGAAATCTTCCCGGAAGAAATCGGTGTGCGTTACAAAAACGCGGTGACTCAGGACGATCATCCAGGGCGGCATTTGTCCGTGGTCTATCGCGCCAGTGCACCCGCGTTTCAACGCCAGGATGACTGCCTGCCGATTACTGTGGCGGCGTTGTTCACCCGTTTGCCCGGCAACGGTCGTCCGCTGTTTACCGACCTGATCGAACGCGACGGCGTGCGCGCCACTGCCGCGCAGGTCGAGAGCTGGTTCCGCGAATACGCCAAAGTCGTCACCCACCCGGTAGTGGCGATCTACTTGATGTACGGCATCGGCCTCGAAGCCCATCAGCAAAACACCATGGTGCTGTTCTCCCCTGACGGCAAGGCGCGTAGTTTGCTGATCCGCGATTTTGGCGATGGCCGCACGTACGCGCCCTTGCTGGAAGGACGCGGCTACAGCCTGCAACCGCATGTGCAACCGGGTATTCTGCCGACGGTGTTCTCGGGTGATATCGAGCCGGTGCGCATGTTTGTGCTCGACGCGGCGTTCCTCACGCACCTGCATGAGATCGCCTTGTGGCTGACCAAGGAGTACGGCTTGAACAACACGCGGCTCTGGCAGGTGTTGCGCGAGGAAACCGACCTCGCCTTCGAAGCCGTGCGCGACCGTGTCGCGGCAGACGTGTGGGAAGTCGAGCACAAGGCGTTCGTCGAAGATCCATGGCCGACGCGCTCGTTGTTGCGCATGCACTTGATGCAGTACAGCAACTATCGTTTGCAACACACACTGACCAACCCGCTCGCTAGCGTTTAACCGAGGCTGACTCATGTCCCATGCAGGTGCCATCCAGGGTTCGAGAGTAAGAATCCTGATTTATCTTCTATTTGCGATCCAGTTGGTATCGATGGGCGCGATGGAAATGAGCGGGCCGTTCTGGCCTGTCCACCTGCGTGGGCTGACGACGTCAGAGTCGCTTTTCAGCTTTGCCAGCATCGCCGTGTACGTCGGGCCGATGCTGGGCATTATTCTGACCAGTGCATTCTGGGGCCGGATCGGCGATCGCTACGGCCACAAGTTGATGATGATCCGTGCCCTCGCCGGCCTGTCATTGACCCAGCTTGGGCTGGCCCTGTTCAGTGACATCTGGGTGATTCTGGTCCTGCGTTTCCTGCAAGGCGCGTTTGCCGGCTATATCGCCCCGGCACAGGCCTATGGCGTCAGTATCGAAGCGCCGTCGCGACGAGCACGGCTGTTCGCCATTCTGCAAATTTCTACCAACGTCGGCTCGCTGCTGGGTGCGGTGGTCGGTGGCTTGATCCTCGATTACGCGACGTTCTTCTGGATCAATATCATCGCTTCGGCGTTGTGTGCGGTGTGTACCGTGATCGCCGCCGTGACCTTGCCGGACGTGCCGCCGGTGAAAAAAACCGTGGTCGTGGACAAGACCGCGCCGGCGCGTTCCGCCAGCCTCTGGCAAGGTTCGCCGTTGTTGTCGCTGCTGGGCGTGATGGGCATTCTGTTGCTGGCGCGGATGCTGCCGCAGACCTCGTTCTCGCTGTATGTCAGCTCGGTGTTCGAGGTCAGCAATTCGGTGGTCGGCCTCTGCTAC
Organism: Pseudomonas sp. MWU13-2517; assembly: GCF_023242545.1. NCBI lineage: Bacteria > Pseudomonadati > Pseudomonadota > Gammaproteobacteria > Pseudomonadales > Pseudomonadaceae > Pseudomonas > Pseudomonas sp. MWU13-2517. Next base: position 183,100 of record NZ_JALMFA010000009.1, read on the forward strand.
GGTTTGCTGGCGCTGGGCTTCATTCTGTCGGCCACGGCCTGGTCGCGCTACTTCGAACACCGCGGCCAGCAGGACACTTTGCAGCGCATGACCTACGTGGTGATCGGCTGCATCGTCCTCACTGCGGTGGCCGGCGTAACCCGTAACCCGCTGGTGTTCGTGATCGCCTACTTCATCTGGGGCGTACTGCTCGGTGCAACAACGCCGGTGTTGATGGCGCTGATCTCGAAAACCGCTGACAGCTCGCAGCAAGGCCATGTGTTGGGAATCGCTCAGGGCACCGCGCAATTCGCCTCGATTGCGGGGATATCGGCTGGCGGCTTGCTCAGTCAGGTCTACGGTTTGCAGTACACCTATCTGTTCGTATGTCTGGCCTACATCGTCGCGCTGATCCCGATTGTCGCGCTGCGCTACTGGCCCGCAGTGATGCAGGCAAGCCCCGCCCCACCCGGGGATTGATCAAGGAGTCTGGCTTTTGAATATTGAACAACTGCGCGCCGACACCCCCGCCGTCGCGCACCTGATCCACTTCAACAACGCTGGCGCCGCACTGATGCCTTCGTCGGTGATCTCCGCGATGACCCGTCATATTCAGCTTGAAGCGAGTCTGGGCGGCTATGAAGCGGCCGCGCAGCAGTCGGCCCAGGTGGAGAACGTCTATGGCGCTATCGGGCGTTTGATCAACGCCGAGCCTGACGAAATCGCGGTGATCGAAAACGCGACCCGCGCCTGGGACATGGCGTTCTACTCCTTGCCGTTGCAACCCGGTGATGTGGTGCTGACGTCGACCACCGAGTACGCCGGCAATTACATTCCCTATCTGCAAATGAAGCAGCGGCGTGGCATCGAGATTCGGCTCATCCCTAATGATGAGCACGGGCAGGTTTCGTTATCGGCACTTAGAGAGTTACTTCACGATGAACGGGTCGCGCTGGTCTCGCTGCCGGTGATCGCCACCAATGGCGGCCCGGTGCAGCCCATCGAGCAGATTGGCGCCCTCGCCCGTGCGGCCGGCGTGCTGTTTCTGCTCGACGCTTGCCAGGGTGTCGGGCAAATGCCGATCGACGTGCAGAAGATCGGTTGCCACATGCTCGCCGCCACCAGCCGCAAATACCTGCGCGGGCCACGCGGGATGGGATTCTTGTATGTCGAAAAAGCCCTGTGTCAGAACCTCGAGCCGGCGTTTCTCGACTTGCATGCCGCCGCGCTGCAGAGCGCCGACACGTTCACCATCCGCGCCGACGCCCGGCGTTTCGAGAACTGGGAATGCAACGTCGCCGCCAAGCTGGGCCTCGGTGCGGCGGTGGAATACGCGCTGGCGCAAGGTATCGAACCGATGTGGTTGCGGATTCAACAATTGGCCGGGTACCTGCGCCAACGACTGGCAGAGCTTCCCGGCGTCACGCCACAGGATCTGGGGAGGCAGAAGTCCGGTATCGTCACGTTCACCCATCAAAACCACAGCGCCGCGCAGGTTCAACAGTGGCTGGCCGGCCAGGAAAAACCCGTCAACGTCAGCACCTCGACGTTCCGCTCGACCCTGCTCGACATGCAACACAGGGAATTGCTGGAAGTCAGCCGTGCCTCGGTGCATGCGTACAACACCGAGGCGGAAATCGACACGATGATTGCTGCGCTGAGTCGTCTGTCGTGAGTCTGAAGCGGACACCAATCGGTGCTTGCGTCCCAGCGGCTTTGTAAACTAGCATTGGGAATACTTCTCAATTGCATGAAAATTTGCAGCCATGAGCGAAACCCTTCCCGCGAATAACGACAAGCACCTGCGCGCGATCGAAGCCCTGTACAGCGGCCATCACGGCTGGCTGTACGCGACGCTGAGAAAAAAACTGGGTAACGCCATGGATGCGGCGGATCTGACGCAGGACACCTTCACCCGCATCCTCGCCTCGCAAGTCACCGTCATTGAGCAGCCGCGCGCGTATCTGAGCTGCGTGGCCAAGGGCATTCTGGTCAACTGGTATCAGCGCAAGGCGCTGGAGCGCGCTTACCTGGACGCCCTCGCCCATGTACCGGCGCCGGAAGTGCCTTCGCCGGAACTGCGTTTCATGGTCCTGGAAACCCTGCACCAAATCGACACGATGCTTGACGCCCTGCCGCCGCTGGTCAAACGCGCGTTCCTGCTGTCACAGATCAGCGGCCTTAAATACGACGACATCGCCGAGCAATTGGGTGTTTCACTGATCACCGTCAAACGCTACATGAAGCAAGCCTTCGTGCAGTGCCTGTTGCTGGTGGAGTGAATGCTCAGCCGCCGCCATGAGCCGCACCTCGATCACCAGGCCCTGGAAGAAGCCGCCGACTGGTTGATCCGCATGAGTGACGGCGAACTCAGCGACAGCGAGCGCGGCGAATGGGAATACTGGAAAACCAGCAGCCCCGAGCGCGGTCGCGCCTGGGCGCGCGCGCAGTTGCTGCAGACCAAGCTAGGTGGCTTGCCTCCTTCACTGGCAATGTCGGCACTCGATCGTCCAAGCAGCCCTGAACGGCGCGCAGCACTCGGCAAACTGGCGATGATTCTGGCCATCCTGCCGGCCGGCTGGGGCAGTTGGAAGCTGGCCGAAACCCAGCAATGGTCAGCCGACTATCGCACGGCCGTTGGCCAGCAACGCGAGCTGACCCTGGCCGACGGTTCGAAAATCACCTTGAACACCGACACTGCCATCGACGTGCTGTTCGACACCAATCAACGCCTCATCCATCTGCGTGAAGGCGAAATACTGGTCCAGACCGCAGCGGACACTTCACCGCTGGCCCGCCCCTTTCTGGTCAGCACCCGTAAGGGCCGCATGCAGGCGCTGGGCACACGCTTCACGGTTCGAGAGTTGCAACCACGCACGCACCTCGCCGTGCTGGAAGGCGCGGTGAAAGTCGAACTCGCGGACAATCGCCAGCGCACTCCGCTGATCGTCAACGCCGGTCAACGCACCGACTTCTCTTCCGACACCTTTGGCCAGGTCAGCACTGCCGACCGCTACGTCGGCGCCTGGAGCCAAGGCATGCTGATGGCTGACAAAATGCGCCTGGCCGATTTCGTCGACGAACTTACGCGCTATCGCCGCGGTTTCGTACGCCTCGATCCGGCAATCGCCGATCTGCGCATTTCCGGCGCCTACCCGATCAGCGACAGCCAGCGCACCTTGAACATGCTGGCGCAAACCTACCCGATCCTCGTCAGCGGCCACCTGAATGGCTACTGGGTCATGCTTTCCCCCGCCTGAGGGAAAAAATATTCGCCTCGGGCTGATACTTTTTCTGGTTTCGACTGGCTATTGGGGAGAAGCACCTTTCCGTCCTGTTTATAGGCTCATTCATCCATGCTTGCTGCACGCCTCCTGCGCCCGGATCGTCAGTTCAAACCAGTTGTTCGCAGTGCGTTGTTAAGCCTTGTCCTGATCGGTGTGGTTTGCCCGTTTGCCTTGGCCGCCGTGCCTGTGCAACTGGACACTGTTGCGGTGCGTGCCTACAACATTCCTGCCGGGCCGTTGGGCGCGACCCTGTCGAGTTTTGCCGTGGACACCGGTATCGCGCTGTCGTTCGAGCCAGCGCTGACCGAGGGCCTGAACAGTCCTGCGCTGATCGGCAAGTTCTCGACGCAGGAAGCGGTCAATCGCTTGCTGACCGGCAGTGGCCTGGACATGGTGTTGCGCAGCGACGGCAGCTACACGCTGGTGCAGCGCCGGGTGACGCTGGATGAAACCGCCGTGATCGGCACCGACAAACGCACCGATGCCCTGCCAGAGGTGTACGCCGGTGGCCAGGTCGCCAATGGCGGACGCCTGGGGATCCTGGGCAATACCGATGTGATGGACGCGCCATTCAGCGTCAGCACTTACACTTCGGCGCTGATCAAGGATCAACAGGCCGTCACCGTTGGCGATGTGCTGGAACGTGACTCTTCGGTACGCTCCACCGGCCAGGCCGGGGGAATTGTCGACTCGTTCTTTATTCGTGGCTTTCCCGTTGGCGAAGGCAACCTTGGCGAACTGGCCTTCGACGGCGTTTACGGCGTGGCACCCAACTATCGGGTGTTTACCGAATACGCCGAGCGCATCGAACTGGTCAAAGGCCCCGGCGCCCTGCTCTATGGCATGTCACCGAACAATGCGGTCGGCGGCGTGATCAACGTAGTACCCAAGCGCTCGCTCGATGAAGATTTGTCGCGTTTCACCGCCAGTTACGCCATGGATTCGCAGCTCGGCGGCCACCTCGATGTCAGTCGGCGTTTCGGCGAAGAACGCCGCTTCGGCGTGCGCATCAATGGCAGTACGCAACTGGGCGACACGGTGATCGACGATCAATCGCGGTATGTCGATATCGGTGCAATTTCCCTCGACTATCAGGGCGAACGCCTGCGCACGACCTTCGACTGGCTTAGCCAGAAAGAAAGCTTCGACGCTGCCTCACGGCCATTTCTCATTGCTTCGGGCGTGGACATTCCTTCCGCCGCCAACGGCCGCCGCAACGTCAGTCAGGATTGGGGCTGGTCGCAAACCCGTGACAAGTCGGCGCTGCTCAGTGGCGAATACGACCTCAGCGACGCGTTGACCGTGTTCGCTCACGCCGGTGGCGGCAAATCGGATGTCGCGCGGATGTCCGACCAGACGCCGACCCTCATCAATTCGGCGGGCGATACCTCTTCGATCCCCGGCTATTACAAATTCGAAGTCGAGCGTTACACCGTCGATGCCGGTGCGCGGCTGCGCTTTGACACCGGGCCGATCAGTCACCGCACCACGGTGCAGGTCAGTCGCTATCGCGATGTGTTGTCGCGCGGGATTATTTCCGGCGCACCGATCCTGTCCAATATCTACCACCCGGTGGATCGCCCGAAGCCTTACATCCCCAAGCCGGACACACCGAAAGTGTCGGAAAGCGAGCTGACCGGTGTGGCGTTGGCGGACACCCTGTCGGCACTCGATGACCGTGTCCAGGTGACCCTCGGCATACGCAAACAGAACATCAAATCGGACAATTACAACGCCGCTGGCGTGGTCACTACGTCGTACGACGACGGCCGAACGACGCCGCTGTTCGGTGCCGTGATCAAACCCTGGGATCACGTTTCGCTCTACTACAACTACCTCGAAGGGCTCAGCAAGGGCGACATCGCCCCCTCCACCGCGTCCAACGCCGGCGAGATCTTTGCCCCCTATATTTCCCGCCAGCACGAACTCGGGATCAAGGCCGACTACGGCACGTTTACGTCCACCATCAGCCTGTTTCAGATCACCAAGCCCAGCGGCGAACTGGCCTCCGGTGTGTTCTCGGTACAAGGCGAACAGCGCAACCGTGGGCTAGAGCTGAACGTGTTTGGCGAAGTCACGCCGGGCACTCGCCTGCTCGGCGGTGTGACCTTGCTCAATGCCGAACTGACCCGGTCCGGGGTGGCCGCCAACCGCGGCAACAAACCGGTCGGAGTGCCCGAAGTCCAGGCCAACCTCTGGGCCGAATGGGACACACCGTGGCTTGAAGGCCTGACACTCACGGGAGGCGCAATCCATACCGGCAGCCAGTACGTAAATCAGGCCAATACGCAAAAACTCGATGACTGGACCCGCTTTGATATTGGCGCACGCTACACCACACGCATCGATGATCGACCCACTACGTTTCGCGCCACGGTGCAGAACGTGTTCGACCACGCGTACTGGTCAGGCGTCGCCTCTTATGGCGCGTTCTCACAAGGCTCACCGCGCACCTTATTACTGTCGGCGACTGTCGATTTCTGAAACGTTCAGTCGGAGCACGGCGTGAACCGTTGACCGAACTGACCATTGCAAAGGCTTTGACCATGGTGATTGTTGATCGACGCAGCTTCGCGTTTGCTGCGCTGTTACTGGCAGGACTGCTGAGCCTGATGACACTGGCGCCGCGCAATGCCCACGCCAGCGAAACTGATGCAACACGCACCGAAATGACCGACCTGCTCGGGCGCAAGGTCAAGGTTCATCTGCCGGTCAGGCGGGTCATCCTCGGTGAAGGCCGGCAGCTGTATCTGGTTGCCGCGCTGGACACACACAACCCGATCGAACGTATCGTTGGCTGGCGCAAGGACCTGATCCAGTCGGATCCGGACACTTATAACGCGTACCTGCGCAAATTTCCCGGCATCGCCAAAATCCCCACTTTCGGCGGCTTTGAAGATGGCACCTTTGATATCGAGCAGGCAATCTCGCAACGCCCGGACGTGATTATCCTCAACATCGAAGCGCAACACGCTACGGAGGACGCACGCTACATCGAGAAGCTCGACGCCCTCGGCATCCCGGTGGTGTACGTCGATTTTCGCAACAACCCGATGCAGAACACCGAGCCGACCATGCGCCTGTTCGGTCAGTTGTTCGGCAAGGAACAACGCGCCGAAGCCTTCATTGATTTTCGCAACCAGCAGATTCACCGCGTCACCGACGTCATCGAGAAACAGCATCCACCGCGCCCGAATGTGTTCATCGAGCGCATCGGTGGCTACACCGATGATTGCTGCCTGAGTTTCGGCAACGAAAACTTTGGCCTGTTCGTCGAGATGGCCGGCGGCAACAATATCGCCCGGCAGATCATTCCGACCACGTTCGGCCAGTTGAATCCCGAGCAGGTCATCGTCGCCAATCCGGCGCACGTCGTCGTCACCACGGCCAACTGGGAAGCCTTTGCCCCTGGTGGTCACTGGATCGGCGTCGGCCCGGGTGCGGACATGACCGAGGCGCGAAAAAAACTCGCGTGGTATACCCAACGCCCGGCCTACGCGGGCATCAAGGCTCAGGAAAACCAAGCCTTTCACGCCATCTGGCACCAGTTCTACAACAGCCCTTACCAATTCGTGGCCATCCAGCAATTGGCCAAATGGTTCCACCCGGAGCTGTTTGCCGATCTCGATCCGGACGCTTCATTTCGCGAACTGCATGAGCGTTTTCTGCCTGTGCCGTATGAGTCGGGCTACTTTGTCAGCCTGCGCAATCCTGAGGTCAAACCATGAGTTCGTTGACCGACACCGTCGAGGTGCAGCGCGACACCTATCGGCGGCTGGTGCTGCGTAAACGCCTGATCCTTGCCGGGCTGGTAGTTCTGCTGCTGTGCAGCGTGCTGCTGGACCTTGCTTTGGGGCCGGCGAGTTACAGCTTCAGCGAAGTACTGGGAGCCCTGTTCTCACCGGACAGCGCTTCACCACAAGTGCGCGTGGTGATGTGGGATATTCGTCTGCCGGTGGCGCTGATGGCGGTGGCGGTCGGCGCGGCGTTGTCGCTGGCCGGCGCGCAGATGCAGACGATCCTCAACAACCCGCTGGCCAGCCCATTCACCCTGGGCATTTCCGCCGCCGCCAGCTTCGGCGCGGCGTTGGGTTTGGCATTCGGCGTCGCGCTGTTCCCGCTGGCGGCGCAATTCATGGTGCCGCTGAATGCGTTCATCATGGCCATGCTGTCGGCGCTACTGATCCACTTTCTGAGCATGCGTCGCGGCGTCACCGCCGAAACCATCGTGTTGCTCGGTATAGCGCTGGTGTTCACCTTCAATGCGCTGTTGGCGCTGGTGCAGTTCTTCGCCACCGAACAGGCCGTGGCCGCCGTGGTGTTCTGGACCATGGGTAGCCTGACCAAAGCTACGTGGCCGAAACTCGGCGTTATCTGTCTGGTAATCCTGATCACCCTGCCGATATTCGCCAAACGCGCCTGGGCCCTGACCGCACTGCGCCTGGGCGACGACAAGGCCGCCAGTTTCGGCATCAACGTACGCAGCCTGCGCTTTCAGACGCTGATCATGGTCAGTCTGCTCGCCTCGTTTCCCGTGGCGTTTGTCGGCACAATCGGGTTCATCGGGCTAGTCGGGCCGCACATCGCCCGTATGCTGATCGGTGAGGACCAGCGGTTTTTCCTGCCAGCCTCCTTGCTGACCGGCTCGTTGATTCTGTCGGCCAGTTCCGTAGTCAGCAAAACCCTGATCCCCGGCGCGATATTCCCCATCGGCGTGGTCACGTCGCTGATCGGCGTACCGTTCTTCATATCTCTGATTCTCGGCGGGAAGAAAAACTCATGGTGAAGCTGCAACTGGTGAGTCTCGGTGCCCGCTACGGCCAGCGCGAGATCATTCGTGATGTCTCGACGGCTACGTTTTTCGGCGGTCAGGTGGTCGCCGTCGTCGGGCCCAACGCGGCGGGCAAATCGACGCTGTTCAAACGCATGGCCGGACTGATCGACGGCCCCGGGCAGGTGATCTTGCAGGAGTCGAAGAAAGGACTGACGGGCATCAGTTACATGCCGCAGGGTCTGAATGCCAGTGCGCGGTTGACGGTGTATGAATCCGTATTGCTGGCGCGCAAGCAACTGACGCCGGGCTGGGTCGTTCACGATAACGAACTGAGACTGGTCGACGAGATTCTCGCTGCACTGGGCATCAGCGGCTTGTCCTTCCGCAACCTCGGTGAACTCAGCGGCGGGCAGCAACAGTTGGTATCCATTGCACAAACCCTCGTGCGCGAGCCCGAAATCCTGCTGATGGACGAACCGACCAGCGCCCTCGACATGCATCGCCAGGTACAGGTACTGAACTTCATGCGTACAGTGGCCCGCCAACGCGAAGTCATCGTGTTCATCGCGATCCATGACCTGAACCAGGCACTGCGTTTTGCCGACCAGGTGCTGGTCATCGCCGAGGGCACCACGCAAGGCAGTGGTCCAAGCAACGAGGTCATTACTGAACAGATGTTGCGCAATGTCTACAAGGTCGAAGCACGAATCGAGCAATGCAGTCGCGGGCTGTACCACATACTCATAGACGATATCGTTTAACGCCCGCTTTGGACCGTCTCAAGGGCAGCGGGCACCGAAGGTCGGCTCGCTGGTGGAGAGTAGCTTTTTGATGAGTCTTTCAAGATTTCAAAGATTGAAATTTCAGTGAGCGGGTGAACCTTCCACTAATGCTATCTGCAGGTTTCCGACCCCGTGCTGGTTGAAAACCTCCAGCGTTGAGGGCTCCACCCAGAGCCGGTGAATTTGTGGGAGTAAAAACGACCAAAAATAAAAAAGGGTCGCGAGATAAAATCTCGCAACCCTTTGAATTGTATGGTCGGGACGGAGTGATTCGAACACTCGCCCCCTAGCACCCCATCTTCTTTTTCATACTTCTTGAAAGCTTCCAAAATTTTACTCTGGATTTTTCTAAGCTAGTATTTACTTGAGCTCCAGCGGTGCTCTGCTCTACGAGAGTCCAGTAATGTCCATCAAGAGCCGACGTTTTTGTGGGGGTAAAAGTAGGGGGAGTCCGTTCCATGGCCAAAATCACCATCAAAGAACTTGAGTCACTGACCGCCAACGATGCCGGCAAAATCCTCAGGGAGGACGGCAATCTGGCCGGTCGAATCACAGTCCGCAAGGACGGTGTGTCGGTCAGCTTTTTCTATCGGTATCGGTGGGGCGACCAGAACAAAGAGTACTCCTGCGGGTCATGGCCGCGCAAATCCCTCACGGACATCCGTAAAGCACGCAACCAGGCCCGGGCGCTCATCGATGAGCAAATCAATCCCAACGAGCAAAAGAAAACCGCCAAGGCACAGGCATACGCCGCTGCTAACGTAGAGGCTGACCAAGTAAAAGCGACGAAGGTGAAAACGCTGACCGTCCAGGATTTGGCCAAGGCGTGGCTGTTGGATGGCGTGGCGCGCAAAGATGGCAATGTTGAATTGCAGCGCCGTTTTAACAAAGACCTTTTTCCGGCACTCGGCAAGACCGCGGTGAGCAGCGTCTCCGAACACGATGTTCGGGCGCTGATCCGCACCGTGGTCAACCGCGGCGCTCACCGGCAAGCCATCAGTTTCTTCGCCGACCTCACTCAGATGTTCAGCTGGGCCAGAAAGCGCCAGCCCTGGCGGGCCTTACTGGTCTAGGGCGATCCAACGGAGCTAGTCGACATCTCCCCTCTGATCCCTGCCGACTACGGGGCAGAAAGTAGCCGCATTCTTTCGCCCGCTGAGTTGCTGGAACTGCATAACCGCTTCCTACAAATGACCCAAGATTACAACGCCCTACCCGCTGGGCAAAAATACGACGGCATACGGCCGTTAAAGAAGGAAACCCAACTCGCGCTCTGGATCAGCTTGGGCACCTTGTGCCGGATTGGCGAGTTGCTGCAGGCCGAATGGAAAAATGTCGATCTAGACCAGCAGACCTGGTTCCTCCCCAGCGAAAATGTCAAAGGCACCCGTGGCAAAAAACAAGACCACCATGTCTTCCTCTCCCCCTTCGCCCTGCATTTCTTTGAGGAACTCAAAATCCTGACGGGCGACTCGCAATGGTGCTTTCCGAACAAGCTGGATGATGGGCATGTGGATGTGAAAGTGGTGAGCAAACAGGTCGGCGATCGCCAGGCCCGGTTCAAAAACCGCAAGGCCCTCTCCAGACGGTGCCATGACGATACCCTAGTCCTTGCCGACGGCCAAAACGGCGACTGGACGCCGCATGACCTGCGCCGTACGGGGGCGACCACGATGCAAGCCTTAGGCGTTAGCCTGGACGTCATTGATCGCTGCCAAAATCATGTACTGGCCGGCTCTCGGGTGAGACGCCACTACTTGCATCACGACTATGCCGACGAGAAGAAAAACGCCTGGAACCTGCTGGGCGATCGACTCAGTGCGGTGCTGTCCTCGACCTACGAGCACACGCCAAACGAGTCGAAGTTGTCTTTTCCAGCGTACACGGCGACATAGGCGCGAACACCCTCATAGGGTTGTTGCACCCAGCGCTCTCAGGAACTTAACATCCGCGACAACCGGCGTTGTGACCTTAAATTCGCGATGAGCAAAGATGACCGACTGCATGTACACATTCGTGAGCTTCACCGTTGCGGAACTGTTCGAAAAAGTATGGCAAACACCCATGAGCTTTCATTCTGCTTTTCCTAGGGAAACCTTCGAACCTCGAACTCTCCGCACTCAGTAATCAGAAAGATCTTACAACCACGTGCTACGAACTGCCCAGCGCGACCTCCAAGCACCAAGCCTGCGAGCAAATCACCTTCCACCTTGCCATCAGTTGGTACGAACCGGCCAACAGCAATATCCATGGACAGGTAAGCTCCGTGTTCAAGCCTTGCAATTGCATTCCCCTTGTCGTCGTACACGTCGAAAACCCGGTTCGACAGTTCGTCTATCTCAATTTGCATACTGATTACCTTTCATTTTGCGGACGCGGAAACCGCGCCTCATATACTGCCGCTGGCCAGCAGGTGCTGGCTGTATGCACGCCTACTCTGGTTTGACAGGCTTGCGATCACCTACTGCCGTTTCTGATTCACCACCCACTCTGGTTGAGTGAATAAAATTATCATCCCCCAAATAAATTCCCTGATATCGTCTTCCCGAAGAGTTGAAGAAGAGCAGATCACCAGGCTGCAATTTCAGCCCACCCCTTTCAATAGCGGTGAGTTGTTCCTCAGTGAGCTTCACTGGGGAAGAGTCGCTCAATAGCTTGGCGGCCCACTTTCTCAGCTCTCTCGGAGACTCTTGCTCTCCATTCTTTTTAGGAAGCAATAGCGAGACAGCCAAGTTCACATAGTCACGTTTGATCTGCTGGTCCTGCAGGCTCTGTTGCACCCAAAACCCGACCAAGGCAAGTACGATAGGAATCGCTAGGATCGACACGATTTGCGACACCACGAGAATGCGAGCAAGCGCCTGGTCGAGAGGTGTGCTGTTGTTTTGGGTCATGACCCTAGAATTCCTTTATTCAGGTTCAAAAGATTTTTCTACTTTGTTTCAGGAACACGGATGAGCTGCAAGGAAATGCTTTGCTCACAGCCTTACACTCAAAAAAGGCATAATACTATTATGCGCAGTCAAAACGAAAAACGCACGACCCATTTAAGGAAAATTAAGCGAATATACACGACTTAGTGAATCCGCCATCGGTAGTGAAAGTGACTCATTGGGCGGCTCAGCGTAGTCAACCGAAAACTGGCGTCGGACAAACTTGAGATCAGCGAAGCTCTGCATCACGCCGACCTGTAGATCAATTTGTTCTTTAAAAAACAACTATTGTAGGCTTGTAAATTTTCACGTCTATTTGAATTAGCCATATGACTACCTTCAGCCGATTAAGCATCTTCACGCCAATCTCCGCAGAGAATGCTAAAAGCTGTTCACTTCAGACAACTTTAAATTATGGATCAACCAATCAATGCAAGAACCTGACCTCACTACACATAGCGCTCCCCAGCCTAAGAAAAATTTTTTGGCACTTAGATATGTCGGAAATGCTTTTTTGCTTCTAATTGGCACCGGCTTTACCATCCTTCAAATCCACGATTCCGGTTATAACAAAGGAAAAAGTGAAGCTCAAACACTAGTTGAAACATACAAAGTACGACAGGAAGACTCTGAGAAAGCGACAAAGGTCGCGCAACAAGAAATTACCTCATTAAAACTGGAACTCCAACGTGCGATAGAGAAGCCCACTCCCAGAGAAAAATCAGCCCCAGGCCTAGATTTTATTGAGAAGAAGTTAGTCGAACAATCCAAGCAAGGCATTAGCCTCGCTCTTCAGACGGGTCAGACGAAATCACCTTTTGATGATGGTCTCTACATCTCTCTAGAGAGCATAATTTACATTGGATCACCACCCAGTCATGTTGCAACCTTGACATTGGGACATTCAGGCAAGCAGAACCTTCGCATTGAGAATGCAGCCGTGGGTTCGGTTACGATTTACGAGGGCTATGAAATTCGAATCATGACCACAAGCACTTTCTCCATTGGTCTGCAGGTCGAGAAAAAGTAAACTTTGGTCGAATCTCTGACATGGATACTTTTCGAGTTCATGTGCCGTCTTGACCAGTCTCGGCGCCCTCTTCAAGGCTGAAATCATTACGTCCAGGCGGGATGGGCAGCCTATGGCAACGAGTGGACACCGGGAACCAAACGGGATTGATCGCCCTGTGCGTTCTTGACATCTCTAGTGACACAGGCAAATCGCTGGATAGCGTCAGCTCCGCCCAGAGATCGGCTTTATCTCGCACTACTTCATACCCGAGTACAGCTTCTTGATAGTGTCGATGTCTCCAGCACTGAGATTGCCGTTGTTCAGAGACGTAGGATTGCAGTGGTTCATGATGGAGTACTTATCCGCACCACCGACTGTCCCGTCTGGACGGGTTGTGCTCTTGTCTTCCTTTAGCTGGTACTCCTTACACCGGTCGGGGGCGTCCGACCGCAGGCTTCCGTGAACGAGACCTAGTGCGTGGCCGAATTCATTGATGGCGTTCGCTGGCAAACAGCCAGGCACCAACTGGCTGAAATTTGCAGAAAATACCGCTGCTGACGATGATAGATCCCAATGCCATGGCCTAAATCCAGACTGAGCGTATAGAAGCGACTGAGTACTGTTAGTGATTCAGTGCCCGTACCATTACGATAGACGCGGAATGCAGCTTTTTTAAAATTATGTCTGAAGGGGCGGTACCTATGAATGACCAGGCTGTAGTTGCGATCCGCCTCACCCTCTTCAAGCACAGTAGGGATTCTTTTCTTGCGGCCCTGGACGATGCCTCCATTCGCCATTCCAGCGTTATGCAGTTTTCAGGGCCGCCGCAGGCCTCGGGCTTTACCGAAATTATCTCAGCGCTGAGCGATGCTATGCCTTGGAACGGCATTGCTAAAGTGATCATCTCTTGGGTCGAGGCTCGGAAAAGCCGACGCGTAATGGTCCAAGTGAAAGATGGCGCGGTTGTTATTGAAGCCAATGGATACAACGCGAAGGATGTGGAGCGCTTATTAAAAGCATGCGCGAGCGTAACCGTCATCGATACGCTGCCGGGGGATGCAGAAACCAAGGCCCTTGAATCAGATGCTGACGACTGACTCCGGCCTCTCAGTTCGGGGCTTTGGGGCAGCTAATTGCATAGCTCCGACTACTCACGCGCCAGTGCTGTTGTTGCCTGCTTGACGTAGCTTTCCTCGGCCCGCCTGTTAAGGAGTCGTGTGCTGATCATTAGGATAATGAACGCGATTCCGAGCAAGATGTGGTATCCACCAACGATGTGCGATTGATGATCAAGCCTTCAACCGAGGCGGCCAATCGTCCTTTCCCGACCGAGTTTCAAAAGCTGAGGTTTTGCTGATGGTTTTGAGACGGCCTGGTGAGCTCACAGGCGACCTTTTTTCCATTCGCAGCCAGTCCCTGCGAATAAGTGGTGGGTGTCCTGGGCTAGAGGGGGGCCGGGTACGCTTCGAATGGCTAGCCTCCCCAAAGATCATGGCTGGGCGAAGCGGCGCGATTGATGAACCAGAGTTACACCACGAGGCTTGGCCAGCTTTGGACTGTCAGGTGTAACTGAAAATCCGAGCCAGATCTGGCTCGGGTATGCCTATTGATGACCTACGATCTAAACCGTTCACTGTCAGACGCCAGCGAATACGGTCAGCCGTCCACAATGGCCCGAGCAGGCAGAAGAAACCCTGTAGTGGCACATCGCCAAAAAACGCTACACAAATTCAACTTCTTGCCGATACACTCGAAATCATGCACGCCGACTCTGCTTTCAGAGGCGCCCTTTCTGACTCTCCGCCAGACTGCCCATTTTTCGCAAGGACGTGACTTTTGTTTAGAAAATTTGATGCACCCGAGGAAGGTTACTACTCCCACATCCGGGAATTTGACACCTCTCCTATGAAGCGTTTCCCGGTAGATTCTACTTATATTTTTTCATCCATCAGCGACGCGCTATCAAAAGCTTACGACTCGGCTCGCGAGACTCTGGTGGAGGCCGCTGACAGCGTTGCGGACAAAGTTTCTGATGCCTACGACTCGACCGTAGAAACCGTATCTGAAGCAGCCGATGTTGTATCAGACGCCTACACCTCCACTCGATACGTCGTATCTGAAACGGCAGACAAAATCTCCGACGTTGCGTCTGACGCTTTCACCGCTACCACCGAAACGATCTCCACAGCAGCTCAAACTTTCGCGGATGCAGCGTCGGACGCGTTCGACGCCTCGCAGGAATACGTAAACGAATTAGGCGAAAAACTCACTGATGCTGATGGTTCGACTAACTATTGGGCGATCGCCGGAGGCGCAGCTATCGGTGTCGGAGCTGTCGCTGCGATTCCATTCACCGGGGGCGGCTCACTGCTGGGCGCCGCCACACTGATGGGCTCCTTGGCTGGAGGTGCAACAGTTGCTGCAGCAGTTGGAGCCGGAGTGGCTGGCGCGATAGCCGGTGTGCACCTGGGTGATAACACCGCCGAGCGGGAAAAAGGTTACAACAAAGGATTCGCTGAGGGAAAAGCTGAAAACGTTGTTGAGATTGAAAAGCTAAGTGAGAAATTTAAAACTCTGCGCGCTCAACTCAAAGAAACTGGGCAGTTCTTCGATGGAGTGATTGCCATGCTCGCGGTCGCGATTGCAGCAGCAAATTGCGACGGAGCGATTTCTGAAGTCGAAAAGCAAACAATCGAAATGCTCATTTCAGGCCTTGCCGCCGACTCAATGCCTCCCGCCGTGCTTGGAAAAATTGAATCGCAGTATCGGACACCACTCTCAATTCGCGATGCTTATGAGCTGGCAAAAGCGTCCAATGTGAACATGAATACGTTCCGCGAAATTATCACGATTGTTATGGAGTCAGATGGTCTCGCTCACATCGCCAAGGACACATTCATGCAAGCGTGGAATGAGCTAAGAGCCGCCTAAGGAAGGGATGCAATGAGCAAGCTAGAGATTTTTAGAAAACAGCAAGCCTTACGAGCCACTGTGGGCAATAGACCCCTGATGCATAGCGCTGCTTCACCCGATGCAGTTGCGCAAATACTCAGCGTCGAGCCTGATTACGTGAGGCTCTCATCCTTTAGCTATTTCGAAGCCATATCGCTAACGGCAGCTGACCATTCCAACGAAGCCCTTCGGCTGATTAACAAACTCGAGCAAGGCTTTGACACTGCCCGTCTCGATGACATGTTGCAGAAATGCCAGCGGGACGTGATTGGGGCTATAGCGAGCCCCTTAGGGCTGGGTAAATTACTCGCTGTGCACGATAGAGTCGGGGGAAATGTCACCACCATTCACAACGCAAATCAGGACATCTACGCCCGCGAGATGGACAAGTACAAGCGGGCCGAATACACAGATGCTCCTAACAGTCAGGGTGAGAAGTTCTCGGGCGACGGCAAAAAATCAGTAGGTAGCAAATTCACTAAATCTCAATTGGACGGTGAGGACCACCTCATCGATGGTTACACCCTTGATCGCATTAAGGGTAGCGAAAGCAGCCCTGATCACATTGTCTCAACAAGTGCCTTCCACAAGGATGGCGGCTTCATGCTACCCACGGAACGAAAAGCTGACTTTGGTACGGACACAGACAACCTAATTTCGACTCGCAGGGACATCAACATTTCGATGAGTGATGATGACAAGCGAGAATGGGTTGATCGCAAATCAAACGGCCGAAAGATCACAAACGAAGATCACTTCAACATTAAAAAGCCCCAACTCGAAGCAGCCGTCCAGCGTGGAGAAAAAGCGGCAGAAAAGCACGAGCCGACCTTGAGTGAAAAAGCTGAGTTCTACACCAAAAACGCAGCAACGACCGGCGTCAACGAAGGTTTGAAGATGGGGACTCAGCAAGCCTTCGGCTTGTTGATGGTTGAGATATTTTCAAGCGCCCTTGAGGAAATTAAAGACGTTTACAAAAACGGCCAACAGAGTGATTCCGTATTAGACGAGCTATCCCTACGTTTGAAACGCCTAGGCACGAGGGTTGCGTCCAAGTGGGAAAACCTGATCGAAGGCTTCAGTGGCGGCTTCATTTCCGGTTTTATCTCGAATGCGCTCACAATGCTTATCAACATGTTCGTGACTACCGGTAAACGTGCCGTTCGCATGATTCGCGAGGGCGTGTTCTCTCTTTTAAAAGCGATGAAAATGATGGTTTTCCCTCCAGAAAACCTAACCTTTGCCCAAGTTGCTCATGAAGCCTTGAAGCTCTTAGCTGTAGGTGGTGTGGTCATTGGTGGTGTCGCCTTGGAGGAGATGGTGGAGAAGCTGATTATGAGCGTTCCCCTGCTAGTACCTATCGCGCCTGTCCTTACGGCCGTGCTCGTTGGCGCTATGACGGCTTTGTGTATGACTTTTGTCTGCTACTTGATCGACAAAATGGATCTACTGGGCGTGATCAAAGCCGAGCGTAACAAGGCAACATTAAATGGGCTAGATGCGCAGATTGATGAAAAGGTTAAGAATTCCCACGTCATTATCGAAGATATAGAAAAGTATTTGCTTGAGGCCTGACAGCGAGATCCAAGGCACCGCCGTCCTCTTCCGGCTGGCGGCGACTTAAGGGGAATTTTCAACGTGCTGCCATGCAGTACTAGCATTAACTCATTATAGAAATTTTCAGGAGCTGTACTGCTGTGAAAGGACTCAACGTATTGTACAACTTCCACCCCGTAGGACAAGGCGTGTTCTCCAGCGGGATGCTGGCCCCAGAAGATGGCAGCAACCAGCGCTTTTGGTGGGTATTCGACTGTGGCACCCATCTGAAAAGGCATCACGCCCGCCGCGATGAGGAGATCGAAACCCTGGCCACCATGGTAGGCGGTGCCTCTGCCGGAAGACGCCCCCGGATTGATTTGGTCTTCATCTCCCATTTCGATAAAGACCACGTCAATGGCCTGCTCAAATTGCTTGAGCGATTCGATGTTGCCCGGTTGGTGCTTCCCTTCATCCCGCTGTATGAACGGCTGCTCATCGCATTTCCTACCACATCCGAACAGCCCCCTCACCCTTGGCAACTCTTCATAACTTCGCCTGCGGACTACATCCAGCGTTCTGAAGGATTACAGGTCGATCGGCTGACCGTCGTCCCGCCCTCCGGTTCGGAGGGGCCGCGCAGTGACATCGACGGCGACCCGCGGCCTTGGGAAGATGACCTTGTCGAGATCGTTCCGCCGCCCTCCGAACTGCCGGAAGAGATCAGCGCGCTCGATAACCTTGGCGGTGCAGGCATACGGATAGAGTGGTTAGCTCAAGGGGCATCCCTTAAGGTGGGCAACGTTTGGGAATTTGTCCCTTACAACGATACGTCTACTGTCGTGCGGGCTACGCTGCCCTTCCGGCAGCATGCCAAGCATCTCGCAGACCAGATGATCAGTGCCACCTGCGAAGATACCCGCAAAGAAATCAAGAACAAAATTGTCGAATGGTATGGTATGCACCATGGCACTACCGCTCCAGAGAAAAACCTAATATCTCTATTCGTTTACGGGGGGCCATTGTTTAAACCAGAACGGCTGGAATTGGGCAGACTCAGCCACCGTTTCCATCCAGAATTTTTGCTTCACGATTTTCATCGCTACGTCTATTGGTCACCGTTCTATCCTCATTCTCAGGACAACACTCACGCCATTCTGTACACGGGGGATGGTTTTTTGAAGAAACCCGAGCAGCTCTCGCACATGCTTGGCTATTTCGGAACGGGACGGACCGAACAGCCTAAAGTTGTGCAGATAACGCATCATGGCTCTAGGTCCAGCTGGCATCAAGGCGTCGCCGACGCACTCGCACCGACCTTCAGCATTTTTTGCGCATATAAGGACGGACTTTACTTCCATCCACACGACGATGTCTGGAATGACTTTGAAGTCTATGGACGATGGATCTGTGGGGCGGAAACTTACGAGTGTTTCCGGCTCTATCAGCGACTGCTGATCTGAAGCGGGAGCACTCACGATTAACCATAGCTGTGGCAATCAAGGTTCTTGCGACGACTCATCCCGTGCGTTGCAATGCCCCATCATCGTCAGGGGCTCAGCAGTAAACCAAATACGAGGGATTGGCGAACCAGTTTTCGTGATGTCCTCTGCGCGCGCTGCGTAGAGGATCCAGGAATGCCTTCATTCCCTAAAAGCCTCAATGACAAAAGCTACTATTAAAGTAGCTTCTGCCAGTGATAACCTATTTTTTTGAGGACTTGCTAGGTTTCAAGTCGGGATTATTTCCCTGCGTGTCTTTATTGTCACGACGACGCTTATCAACTTCGCCGGTTGATTTAGCAATTGGCTTTGGGCCTGGTTTAAGTGCCATAAGATCTCTCCTTGATTTTAATATTGATTTGGTTGTTACAGAATCATCTTATTAGTGCCGACTGATACTTTCAATAGACATGAGATGCCTGATTTTAGCTATGTGAAAAATTGAATTAGCTTTGGAGGTATCTACTAATTATCTACCGGCAGGCTAGGTTGTTGATTTACATCCATTTGTGCGAAGTTGCAGGTAGCACAGCACGTCCAGAGTCATTCGTGCATTGCTTAGGGCGCGGCGGGAGCCGACCTCCAGCACCCCGCATTCGATATGCGGCCTCGATAAACTTGATCCAGCGCCATTGCCAGCCTTTTTACCCATTCACCACTCCATATACAGCAGCATTGCGCAGGCAGTGGTCAGCTCCGGGGCGGTTAGTCCGTGGCGATGGCGGGGGATGATCTGCGCGCGTCACGCTGAAAAGCTACTTCTGATGATTGTAGCTATTCGTGCGCGAGCAAAATTATCCGATCAATAGCGTTCCTCAGGCCATGGTTCTCGTAGGGCAATTATCGGATACTGCCATTGCGCCAGCACCCATATTTCAAGGTTGAAACGAATCATGGCAAGGAAGAAGGCAAAAAATTCTACAAGTAACGGCATCCTGATCATTTTCGCTCTGGCCTTCGGCGCAGTCGCATCGATCCCGAAAAATGCTTGGATCGCCATTGGTGTTATTGCTTGCATTGCCGCGGTTTTTTGGCTGCTGGTTCGTCGCTCAAGGCGACAGGCCGAGCAATTGTCAGTGGCCGTTTCGGAGACGGAACATCTGCGAGAGCATCAACGGTCAGGCATCACTTTCTCTATCCGTGAGGTTTCAGGGAGCAATATGGGCACAGAGGAAACCTCTGATTTTTACACTGTCCAACTCGGCTCAGCATCTTCAAAGTCCTTCAAAATTCCAAATGCGAGCACGCAAAAACCTGATGTTAGCTGGGTGCCAGCAGGTGAATCTGTCACCGTTTCCGGTTTTTCAATTCCCGGTGGCATGTTCTATATGGGCAGCGTGCTAGGTGGCCGGCACGATGCCGAAGAACCCTCACTGATAAACCCCAAGCTCCGTATCGCAAAGACACACGTCGATCTAGAAGAACGGCTGATGTCCTATTGGCCCAGTTTTCACTCCATCACGTCAGAGGCTCGCCGTGGATACCTTCAATGGCTGGAGGGCGGTCGTCGTTACCCACTGGCAGACACCGGCTACGTCTTTTTGTATTTCTATGGTCTAGAGCGTCGAGCACTCGTTGACGCAGTGAGTGACCCGGGCGTCAAGGCTGAGCTTCCTTTGATCGTAGAAGAAGTCCAGCGCCTATTGAGTATCTACGGGGAAAATAGGTCGTTCAGGGGATATGCGGAAGGTTTTCTGGATTACCTGAGCAACACCAAGATCGATCCAGACCTTTACCTTGGCCCACCTCCCAACGTTGTCGCGTATAGCTACGAGATGCCACTGCCACTGCGCGTAGGTCTGGGGCAATTCGCCTCCAACAAGCGCCCCCTTGATGCCGATTGGGCACTAGCCTGGGCGCTAGCTGACCCCAACATCAGCAAACGCACGCCCGTGACCCGCTGTAAGGATGTCTTTTCGAGACTGTTCAAGCTTAAGTACACAAGCGCCCATCCTAAGGGCCTTAGCCTGGCGCAGAACAAGACCAAGCTTAAAACCAGCTATCGGCCGGCATCCGCGGTCTTAATGGCGCCCACGCTTAGCTTGGGTGAACTTCCTGATGTCCTGGCCACGTCAGGCACACGAAAAAGCCTGCAGTTGCTGGTTGAGCTATGCACTACCGAGCTTGAACCCTACAGCCGATATTTGGGCCGCAACCCTGATAGCGCAGAAGCTCTCGAAGGTCTTTTGCAGCTTCCCGTCGCTCTCTGGCCGACGGCAGCCCGTGCAGAATTGGACGAGCTTCAATTCAGAATTGGCGACGACCTGATTGTCATGAGCTTTGGCGAACTAGCAGGCCGGTTCAAGAGCGCCGGCGCCCTGTCCCGCGACAAAGTACTTGCACTTGCCCGCGCACTGGAATCGCTTCACATCGGTATTGAACCCGACGTACTGGCTGGCAGTAAGACACCGAAGGCAGAGGATCAAATCGCGCTGTTCGTGACTCAACCAGAAGACGGGTCACTGCGAGCTTCTGCAGCTTACAATGCAGCTTCGGTGACGCTCGACCTTGCTAGCGCTGTAGCTTCTGCCGATGGTGATACCTCCACTGAGGAAGTTACGCTGCTTGCTCAACACATCGACTCCTGGAATCACCTGAGTGTGGCCCATCGCAAACGCCTTAAAGCACACCTGCGAATCCAGATCCAGCAACCACCAACGCTGGCCAGCCTGAAGAAAAAACTCGACCCACTAACGGTCGAAGCCAAACGCACGATTGCCAGCTTCCTGGCCCATCTGGCGCAAGCTGATGGCATCGTCAGCCCATTGGAAGTGAAACTTCTTGAGCGCGTTTACAAGGCCCTGCAGCTAGACAGTCAGTTGCTGTACAGCGATCTCCACGGTGCTGCATCTGGAGCAAGTATTGCCTCCGTAAAACCAAAAGCCGGCATTCCTCGTCCCGAGCCTGGTACCCCGATCACCGCCACTGCAAATCAAGGGTTCGTGCTTGATCACGAGCGCATTGCAGAACTGCAACGAGAAACCGCAGAGGTCTCCGCGCTCCTTGCCGAAGTCTTCACTGATGACCAGGTTGACGAACCGGAACAGTTGGTCGATGTGGCAGAATCAGTACAAGAATCGAGTGCAGACATTGATGGTCTCGATTTGGAACACTCTGCATTCCTTCGGTTGCTGATCTCACGCCCTGAGTGGAGCCGCTCCGAACTTGAAGCTGCCGCCAGCGACATGGAGCTGATGCTCGATGGTGCCCTGGAACAAATTAACGACATGGCTTTTGAACGTTTCGACATGCCCGTCACTGAGGGTGATGACCCTGTCGAGATCAATACAGACATTCTGGAAGAGTTAGCCCTATGAGCACTATCAGAGCCAAGGATCGCGATGCGGTCATCCAGTCGCTACGCGCAGGCGTCGTTCCTCGCGTGGGCCAACACCTGATTCAGGTTGGCCGGGTAGGCGAACTAGATGCACTGATTAAGGACGTCAATCGCCTGGTTGAAAGTGGATCGGCATTTCGAGTCGTCATTGGCGAGTACGGTGCGGGCAAGACGTTCTTTCTGAACCTGGTACGAGCCATTGCCATGGAGCGCAAGCTTGTCACCATGCATGCCGACTTGAACCCAGATCGCAGATTACATGCCACGGGTGGACAAGCACGTTCGCTTTACTCCGAGTTGGCTAAAAACATGTCGACTCGTACGAAGCCCGACGGAGGGGCTATGCAAGGCATTGTTGAGAAGTTCATCTCTCAGGCCAAAACCGAAGCCAAGGCGGCGGGTACGGACAGCGAGACTGTTATTCGTGCTCACTTGGCCGAGCTGACCGAGATGGTCAACGGGTATGATTTTGCGGAGGTGATTGCCGCCTATTGCCGAGGTTTCGAAGAAGGCAACGAGCAGCTCAAGGCCGACGCCATCCGTTGGTTGCGTGGAGAGTTCACCACTAAGACTGATGCCCGAGCAGCCTTGGGTGTACGAACCATCATTGATGATGCCTCCGTCTACGATCAGCTCAAGCTCCTGTCGAGATTCGTCAGACTTGCAGGTTTTGGCGGTCTGATGATCTGCCTCGACGAACTGGTCAACCTCTACAAACTGGCCAATACCCAAGCTCGTAATGCCAATTACGAACAGATCCTCCGTATTCTCAACGACTCTCTGCAGGGATCGTCCGAAGGGCTTGGTTTCGTTTTAGGTGGCACTCCTGAGTTTTTGATGGACACTCGTCGGGGGCTATTCAGCTACCCTGCCCTGCAATCTCGATTGGCCGAGAACTCGTTTGCAAAATCAGGATTGGTGGATCTATCGGGGCCGGTCATTCGCCTGACCAGCCTGACCCCGGAAGACTTCTACGTGCTGCTTCAGAAACTTCGTCACGTATACGCTGGCGGGGATGTCGAAAAATACTTACTACCTGACGAAGCGCTCCCCTTGTTCATGGCGCATTGTAATCAGCGCTTGGGAGAAGCTTACTTCCGCACGCCACGTACCACGATCACAGCGTTCATCAACCTGCTCGCCATCTTGGAGCAAAACCCGGGCGCCGATTGGCGAATGCTGCTTGGAGCCGTCGAGGTCGCCAGGGACTCAGGCGGCGAAGACGATACCAAAGTCGATGCGGACGATGAACTTGCCACCTTCACACTCTGAGTCATCGGGTTTCGATCAACTTGAGTCCCGAATCCAGAGATGGGTTTGGGCGGAAGGCTGGACTTCCTTGCGCGACGCCCAGGAATGGGCGGTACCTGTTCTGGTGGATGCCGATCAGGATGTCATCATCGCCGCAGCAACAGCGGCAGGCAAAACCGAGGCTGCTTTTCTTCCCATACTCACCAATTTGCTGAATCGTGATGATCCACCCGGTTCGGTGCTGTATATCAGCCCGCTCAAGGCCCTGATCAACGACCAGTGGGACAGGTTAAGCCGTCTTTGTGAGCAGCTTGAGATTCCCGTAGTGGCTTGGCACGGGGACATCTCCTCAAGCAAAAAACATCGCTTTTTGAAGTCCCCTGAGGGGGTGCTTCTGATCACTCCTGAGTCCCTTGAAGCTCTGTTCGTCAACCGCGGTTCAAGTCTTGGCGGGGTGTTCCAGCACCTGCGTTATATCGTCGTGGATGAGCTGCATGCGTTCATCGGTAGCGAACGAGGCAAGCAACTTCAGTCGCTAATGCATCGGGTAGAACTTGTTGCCGGCCACCGTCTCCCTAGAGTCGGGCTCTCAGCCACCCTCGGCGATATGAAGATGGCGTCGGAGTTTTTGCGCCCGGGAAATGCCGATGGCGTTACCGTCATTGAATCAAAAAGCTCCAACCAGACTCTCCAGGTGCAAGTTCGTGGTTACATTCAGCCACCCATGAGCGAGCTCAAGAAGAAGCCCGTAAAGCTCTCTGACCAGGCGGAAAATGAAGACGAGACAGAGAACGAGGCAAGCCCAGACTTCGCGATCGCTGATCATCTTTACAAGGTGTTACGCGGCAGTAACAACCTGATTTTCCCAAACAGCCGGTCTCTGGTTGAATGGTACGCAGATCAACTGCGACGGCGCTGCGAGAAAGACGGCGTGCCTAACGAATTCTGGCCTCATCACGGTAGCCTTTCGAAGGACTTACGTGAGCAAGCAGAACATGCTCTCAAGGCAGGGACTCATGCAGCATCCGCGATTTGCACCACGACGCTTGAGCTCGGCATAGACATCGGCAGCATCAAAACAGTCGTGCAGATTGGTGCCCCACCATCGGTGGCGAGTCTGCGACAACGTCTAGGGCGATCGGGAAGGCGCCCAGGAGAAAAAGCAACGCTGCGCGTTTACTGCAAGGAATCGCCACTCAAAGATGGATCGAGCCTCTCGGATCAACTGCGCCAAGGCTTGGTTCAAACCATTGCCATGGTTCGACTGCTGGCCAAGGGGTGGTTTGAACCTCCCAGGGCTCAAGGCATTCACGCGTCCACCCTCGTTCAACAATGTCTTTCAGTGATTGCCCAGTGCGGCGGTGCATCTGCTGCAGATCTCTGGAAAAGTTTGATTGCTGAGGGAGCATTTCCAAAAGTTGAGAAACCAGACTTTGTGAAGTTGCTCAAGGCGCTCGGCGAGCACGAGCTCATTGTTCAGGACAGCTCAGGGTTGCTTCTTCCTGGGACGGTTGGAGAGCGATTGATCAACCACTATGAGTTCTACAGCGCATTCACCAGCGACGAAGAATTTCGCCTTGTATGCGATGGTAGGGCACTGGGATCTGTGCCGGTAAGCCGTCCACTGACCAAGGATCAGCGCATTATTTTCGGAGGCCGGAGGTGGCAGGTTCGTGATGTTGATCTCCAGGCCAAAGTCATCATCGTTTCAGCAGCCCGCTGTGGTGCCCCTCCTCAGTTCGATGGTCTGGGTGCGATGGTGCATGACAACGTACGCCAAGAAATGCGAGCCGTCTTGGCAGACACAATCCCCTGCCCCTTTATTGATCAAGGGGCTCAAGAGCTTCTCGACGAGGCTCGAAAGACATTTGTTTCGCTGGGACTTGGTAAGCGCTACATAGTTGAGTCGGGCGGTAAGTGTTATCTGATGAGCTGGCTAGGTGATCATGCCAACGATGCACTGCGCTTGTTACTCAATCATGTCGGCCTTTCTTGTGATAACGCAGGCCTTACCATTGAGGTTGACGCCGACATCGGTCGAACCCAAATGGCACTGAAGGAAGTCGGAAGCCTGGATGCTGCTGATCTAGATTCGATACTTTCGGAGGTGGAAAACATGCTGCGCGAAAAGTGGGATTGGGCACTGCCGCAATCCTTGCTGATGAAGTCGTTTGCTTCCATATCGCTCGATATCTCGACCGCAATTCTTTTTGCACAGAGTCATTCTCTGGAAAAATAAGTGGAAGAAACCGCACTGCATTGCGCCGACGCGACTACGCGCGAACACGCTGACGTCCCGCCACTGGGCTGGTGATGAGTGATCATTACCAGCCTAGCCTTGCGTAATTCTGAGCCTGTTAACACGGCTCAGAAACCGCATGTCGACGACAAGACCTAACGTCGAACTTCAACCTTGTAGAACAAATTTTCTATCATCAGGCGGCGCCGATCAGACATCACTGCCCCTTGAATTTGACTCGCCAGTCGCACATAGAATTTACACTCTCGTTGATTGGCTAAATCAGATATGGAGCGTGCCGCCTGAAGAAAGTCCTCATACGTGCGAGTGGTGTTTGCCATCAGAGCGGAGAAATTCGGAAGCGCTTCAGCATCTGCCTGTCGTGTTGGCGGCCAGGCCGGTTCAAAGCTCAGCGAGTCCTCCTTCAAGTACACCGTGAGGAACATTTCTGCTTTGCCGGCTTCGTTCGCCCAGCAAGGCGGCAGATCGCCTCCCTTGCCCTTGTTCAGCTTGTTTTGTAGAAACTGAACCTGCCCTTTCAGGTCACTGTTGGTTTTCTGCAACGTCGTCGGATTTGCACCTTGTTTCTCGGCTTGGGCATAAGCTTCAGCGTTCTTCACAATGTCTGAAATCTGCTCCAAAGTCGGAACGACTTCTTGCCCTAACGCGGTCTTCAACAATTGCTCAGTTGCCTTGAGAGCACCTATGCGTTTGATGACGTCCGTGGGTTGTGCGTCCTTTTCCTGGTCAGGATCGACCACGAGTTTTTTGAGCTGGTCATAGGACATCATTGTTTCAAGGATAAGGCGCTTGGCATCTTCACCCTTGTTTTTGCTACCAGCCTCCTGCAAAGCCTTATCGATAGCGGCTAGCGCAGTAAGCTGTTCATCTTTCTGAGTGAGTAGCACCTTGAGGCGGCCGGCCTCTTCTTTTGCCTTGGAGGCATCGATGAGCTTCGAAATGATCTCGTCTGGATTTTTCACCTTAAGAGAAACCATTCGCGCCTTGAGCTCATCACTCGCAAGCTTGATAGCTTGTTCACGCTCATCGATATTTTGATAGGCAGAAATTTTGTTCGCCATCTCCGTATTCTTATGCGTGAGCTGCCAAACTTTGTACCCCATCAGCAAAAGAAGAATGAAACACAAAATGATCCAGATTTCGGTAAGTGACAGCTGAAACACCTGATCATTTTTAGAACTCATCAGGCAGTTCTCACATCCGACGCAGGCACATGGTCGAGGGCCAGCGTCGCGTTGGCAATTGACTCGAGTGATGGTCCGAAAGCTTCTTCGCTGGCCGCTAACAAACGTGTTTCAGGATTGCTGATGAGATCAATCTTGCCCATCAGCTCATCCAGCAATCTGGCATTCGCCGCCTCGATGCCGCGGTTGCTCGATTCAACGCTGGCAGCCAGCGCCTTATGCACATCACTGCTGGCCACGACCGCCTCCACCAACGGCATCAACGTCAAGCGTAAATTGTCCGCGAAGACCTCGTTACTCTTAACACCGGAATCGCTGACGGCATTTAGTGCGCCCGTTACTTCCTGAGTTAAACGCTCCACTGTGGTTTCGTCACTCACAACAGTGCGTAATTCTTCAAGCTTTTCGACAATTTTCGCGAATACCTGCTGGTTAGCTTTCATGTCCTCCATGAAATCCTCTCGTTGATCTTCCAACGCATCCAGATAGCTTTTTTGAATTTGTTCCACTCGATCCATGACGTCACTGCCCTGTGACTTCATCGATTGCGCCAAGCGTTCTTGGCTTTCCACGATAGAACTAACCGCGGCGACTGCCTGCCCGATCGTTTCAGTTTTGGTGTTCAAACTACGGATCGCAGTGCCCACCATCCGAGCGGCAGCCTTGACGTCCAATGCCAATGTAGAGACCCCTTCGTTCAGGGTGTCGGTGGTTCCGGATAGCGTATCAATAGCGGGGTTAAGTTTTTGAGCGAACAGGTTATCCGGGAACAGAGTCTGATCGAGCCGCTCCTGTGCTTTTTTACCGAAGTCGAGTGCATGCGATTCCATGCGATCGAGTGTCTGAGAGCTCTTCTCAGAAAGCCCGTTGATGGTGGTCAGTAAATCCGTACTGGCGTCATTGGCTTGTTTAAGGATGCGTTCGAAAGCTTCATTGCTTTGACGGGTAGCGCTGGCGAAAAACGCATCCATAGCATTGGTGCTGTGCTGAGAGATCGTGGTGATTTGCTCATGGACGCTCTGCACTGCTTCCTTGGAAGCAGCCATAACTTGATCCCTGAACACCTCCAGCTGCTGGCTGGCAGCGTCAAAAGCCATGGTCAGGTTTTCAGCCGACTGAACAGCACGCTCCTCAACGCTCCTGACCGCGTCGTTTGTATCAACTTTGAAGCCTGTATGTAGCACCCTGGCTAGCATGCCTATGGCTGTGCTCACCATCGCGGCGCCAAACCGAACGGCCATTCCATTGAGATTCTCACCAATGGAGTTAATGTCGAGCAGACAGATGATGATGCTGCCGACAGTGAATAAGAACCCGAGGTAGTACACCGAGTCCGCAAATTTCGCGAGGGTGAGCTGGACGTTCCACTTCTCCCGTACGCGGTAACCTACAAACC
The DNA here is from genome assembly GCF_023242545.1 of Pseudomonas sp. MWU13-2517. Lineage (NCBI taxonomy): Bacteria > Pseudomonadati > Pseudomonadota > Gammaproteobacteria > Pseudomonadales > Pseudomonadaceae > Pseudomonas > Pseudomonas sp. MWU13-2517. The sequence goes on from NZ_JALMFA010000009.1 coordinate 211,285, forward strand.
AATAACAACACATCACGAGCAATGGAAGCACAAAGCCGAGCCAGAAAGGCTCGTTGAGTAGGAGGCTGGTTACGGCCAAAGTAGCCTTGAGTATTACCGCCGCAATGAAGTAGGTTTGCACCCGGCGCACGTGCTTGTTGAAGTCCAATTACAGCCCCTCCATTGCAGTAATTGCCTCAACCGAAACCCCGTTGGCCTCGAAATATTGAGCCCAGAAATTGCCAAGCTCGTTGGTTTGTGGCGTTTTCTGCTCGTTAGCCAGCAAATTGATGGTCACGGTGGCTCCGTTTAAGCCTGGCGCTTGGGCGTTGCGACCATAAGGAGACTTGGCAAACTCTGCATAATTGTGTCGTTTATTTTTGTACATTGAGAAATCAGGCATGTTGGCCAACATGTCCGAGTAGATGACAAGCTTGCGGTCACCTTTTACGTTGGCATGATCGAACCCGTTGATGCCTACCAATTGGAGCATCTGAAAAATGGGTGACAGCTTGCTGTGTTCGTCGAGTGGGATATGGCGCACAACGGCATCGAGCGGCTTGGCGAACTTTTCATTGAAATCCCTATCAACAAACTTCTTGGTCGCCGTGAGTTGACTGCGATCGCCCCACTGACCAGGGTTGCAGCGTTCGAAGATAGGCTTTTCGTTTTGCTCAAATTTTTCCCCGAGCAAAAACACAGAAAGCAGGTGCCCTTCAGGCACCTCGTTCACCACCATCGTCTTGAGCCGCTGGGACAAAGCAGCCTTCTGGGTGAAAGGGAACGGCGAGGTGTTATCAATTAACACGACATATTGGCCTTTAGGGCCGTTACTGGGGCAAAGGGTCTCCTTGTCCAGGGTTTCGTGGTTCATTTTGTAATAGCCAATCCCGCCGAGCACCAAGGCGACTGCAACGCCAATCACACCACCCCAAATCCATTTCCCGGTGTTACTTTCACGCTTGGCATAAACCGACATCACAAATCCCCTTATACCAAATCCTGGAGCGGCTGAAGCTGGTTGTATTGCTGATTGAACGAGGATTGGACTCTTGCCCGGATCGGCTCAACTTCAGCGACCAATTCACGCAGAAGCTGCTCCTGTGCATCCAGTCGCAACTCATCCTTTTGAACACTGAAATCCGGCATGTCCAGGGGGCCAAATGTCACTGGATGGTCGAAATAATCAGGTGGTTGAGCATCCGTAGGGCGCGCCATCATATTTTCGTTCTGGTAGTAGCGGGTTAGGCTCTGCAGCGTTTCATCGGCCATGACCAGCGTTTCGGATACCTGTTTTTTCACTATCGACTTCTGGTTCATATTGAACTTGAAAGCTTTGATCGCCTTTTCAGCTGCCTGCACGCCGCTATCGATTTTCAACAGCACTTCGGCCTTCTCGACTTCCAGCCTATCTCGCAAGCCTTCGATCAGTTCGATATAGCGGCGGTGAGCCTCAGCATATTGACTCCATACCCCCGCATACCCCGGATAGCGATCCGTGAAGTTGTAGCCCTCCCAAACGCCGACACAGCCAAACACAATCGTCCCGAAGAACAGAATCAATGACTCGAAATCCTGAATGGGAAATATGCCTGTGCGAAGGCTTTGCCAGACCAGAGGGAAGGCGTTTTGACTTCCGCCTTCATCCACGGTCAGCACATAACGGAAATAGGAGATCAACACCCCCAATCCAATCATGACGGCTACTGCCAAAGCGAAAGAGACCCAACCCCAAAACTGGCGTGTTCCCCTGACGTGGTTCTTGTTTCTGAAACCAAGCCCTGCGAGAAAACACGCAAGTACGTTGAAAAACGACAACATGAAGGCCATCGTAAAACCGCTGAGCAAACCACCCTCCAGTCCTGAGCCGAAGAACGTGGCATTTAGCGCGCCTTCTAGGACGCAACAGCCAAGCACGACCATCAGCTTGAAAAATTGGCTACCACCAGTGTGGCATTTTGCAGGGATGCTGGGCAGGCGGTTTTCGCTACGAAAATCGCTGAGGATCTGAAATTTTGTTTTTGTGTCAGTTGCGAAATCCTTCATACGCCCGTCTTCACGAGTAAGGTGATGATCGGACGTACGAACAAACTCGTTCCCTAACTCGATGGCGCGGTTCATATCCAGCGTAATGTCGATCGAGTCCAGGCGATTCTGAATTTGCTTAACACGCTGCTCGCCATACTTCACCGTTTGCTCTCGCATCCGGCCAAGCTCCGCACGGACGGCGTGCTCAGCAGCGGTTAATTGCGTATCGCCGCTCCTCGGGATGCCTTTCGCGCCGTGTTCTCTAGCGATTTTTTGAAGATCCAGCTTTTTCTTGAGCTTCTCAGGGTCAATCTTCGGGATGAGCGGTTCGCTATGCTCTGTTTCCTGGCTCGAAAAAAGGGAAGCAATAAAAGCAAAGAATCTTTTGAAAAAATGCATTGAAGACATCCATGCGCTTTGTTAATCAATGACTTATGACATTCATATGCGCAAGCGTGCTACGCAGCATAAATTGCCGTTTTTATCGTTCTGGAGGGTGAGTTCAGGAGGAATCGTCGTCCGTAACGTGCAGCCGTATCAAATAGCCATCAAGATGGCGAAATGATGACTGCACCACTGCTCCATAGCAAGCAGGAACGAGTAGTTTGCGGACTAACGGACGGGCTAATAGGCGGCTGCTAGTCAAAGCAAGAATTTTTACTCGGCTGGAGGCCCAACTAGGTTGGATCATCCGCGCAGTACTAGAAGGGTCCGAACTATTCGCCAAGCAGCCTCAACTTGTAGGCCGCTGCCACGCCTTTGAAGCTAGATTGTTCATGGTGGACTATGACCTACGCAGTCTAGTCCCCCGACGGCTATACGATCCCAGTGCCGCCCAAGCCTAACTACCGGGTATGCAGGATGACCCGAGCGACCTGAGATAAACAAGCTGATGATTGACTTGTATGTAGTTCTCAATCAGCAAGAAAATAGCCTTAAACACTCAAAAACGTTAGGACCTGAAGAGAAAGACCAAACAGCATTGGTAAAGAGAACACGCGTGAGCGCCAAAGCCTGCGCCCGCCCACGCGGAAGCCGTGAGGATTCCACCCAGAGCCGGTGGTTTTGTGGGGGTAAAAACGGCAAAAAATAAAAAGGGGTCGCGAGATAAAATCTCGCAACCCCTTGAATTATATGGTCGGGACGGAGTGATTCGAACACTCGACCCCTAGCACCCCATGCTAGTGCGCTACCGGACTGCGCTACGCCCCGACTAGGCGTGTTACTGGGTTCGCTTCGCAACGAAGCGATCAGGAATATACCGCAAGCTTTTGAAATGTGGAAGTATTTTAAAAGCCTGAATTATTTCTTCAAAACCACGAGTACATCTTCGAGTTCGGAGATCATCTGGCGGATCAGTTGTTTGTATTGGGTGGTGTCGTCTTTGGCTTCATCACCGGACATACGCTGGCGCGCACCGCTGATGGTGAACCCCTGGTCGTACAGCAACGCGCGGATCTGTCGGATCATCAGCACATCCTGGCGCTGATAATACCGACGGTTCCCGGTGCGTTTGACGGGGTTGAGTTGAGGAAACTCCTGCTCCCAATAGCGCAACACGTGCGGTTTTACCGCACAGAGCTCGCTGACTTCACCAATGGTGAAGTAGCGTTTGCCTGGGATGACGGGTAGCTCGTCGTTATGACTTGGTTCCAGCATAAGCCTCAACTCGGGCCTTCAACTTCTGCCCTGGACGAAAGGTGACCACACGGCGAGCCGTGATCGGGATTTCTTCTCCCGTTTTTGGATTGCGGCCAGGCCGCTGGCGTTTGTCCCGCAGGTCAAAGTTGCCGAAACCGGACAGTTTGACCTGCTCATTGTCTTCCAGAGCGTGCCTGATTTCTTCAAAAAACAGCTCGACCAATTCCTTGGCCTCGCGCTTGTTCAGACCCAACTCTTCGTACAGACGTTCCGCCATCTCAGCTTTCGTCAAAGCCCCCATACGTCACTTCCTTAACGTGGCGTTCAACCTTTGTTCGAGCGAGGTGAGGATATTTTGTGTCGTGGTATTCACCTCATCGTCATTAAGAGTGCGCGATGGATGCTGCCAGGTCAAGCCAACTGCAAGGCTTTTTCTATGCGGATCAATGCCTTTACCCTGATAGACGTCAAATAGCCTGAGGTCTGTCAGCCATTCCCCTGCATTTTCACGGATTACGTCCAGAACCGCGGTAGCGGCGACTTCACGGTCAGCGATCAAGGCGAGGTCACGGCGCACTTCAGGGAAGCGCGACAACTCGCTGAATTTAGGCATTTTGCCCGAAGCCACTTCAGCCAGGACCAGTTCAAACACGAAGACCGGACGATCAAGCCCCAGGGTTTTCGACAGCTCAGGGTGAATGGCGCCGACGAAGCCCACCAGACGCCCTTCCCGCTCGATCCGTGCAGTCTGGCCCGGGTGCAACGCCGGGTGGCTGCCTGGCACAAACGTAAAGTCGCCCAGCGCACCGGCAAAGCCCAATACTGCTTCCACGTCAGCTTTGACGTCGAAGAAGTCCACGGCATCGCGACCTTGCGCCCAGCCTTCCGGCAAGCGGCTACCGCAGACGACACCGGCCAGCATCGGCTCTTGCTTCAGACCGTCCAGTTGCCCCACAAAACGCAAGCCGCTTTCGAACATGCGCACGCGATCTTGCTGACGGTTCAGGTTATGGGAAAGTGCTTTCACCAGGCCAGGCCACAGCGACGAACGCATGGCCGCCATGTCGTTGGAAATCGGGTTAGCCAGCATCAGCGGTTCAACACCTGGGTTGAACAGTTCGAACTGCTTCGGATCAATGAAACTGTAGGTGACCGCTTCCTGGTAGCCGCGGGCGACCAGCAGACGACGCAGCTCAGGCAGGTGAGCACGGGCCTCAGCCTTGGGTTGCGGCGCCAGGCGCGCTTGCGGATAACGAACCGGCAAGCGGTTGTAACCATACAGGCGGGCCAATTCTTCGATCAGGTCAACTTCCAGGCTGATATCGAAGCGATGGCTCGGCACCTCGACGTACCACTGGCCTTCCCCACTCAAGGAAATACCCAGGCCGAGGGCCGACAACAGTTGCTCGATTTCAGCTGGCTCGATCTTCAGGCCAAGCATCTGCTCAACGCTTTTGGCACGCAGGGTGATGGGTGCAACGGACGGCAGGTGCTGCCCACTGACGGTTTCAGTGATCGGACCGGCGTCGCCACCAGTGATTTCCAGCAGCAGGCCGGTGGCACGCTCCATGGCTTCACGGGCCAGTTTCCAGTCCACGCCACGCTCATAGCGGTGCGAGGCATCGGTGTGCAGGCCGTAGGAACGCGCCTTGCCAGCGATGGCAATCTGATCGAAAAATGCACTTTCCAGGAAAATATCGCGCGTGGTAGCGGACACGCCGCTGTGCTCGCCACCCATCACGCCGGCAATTGCGAGGGCGCGGGAATGGTCAGCGATTACCAGGGTATCCGCACGCAGGCTAACTTCCTGGCCGTCGAGCAGAACCAGCTTTTCACCTTCCTCAGCCATGCGTACGCGGATGCCACCGTTGATTTCGGCGAGATCGAAGGCGTGCAGCGGCTGACCCAACTCCAACATCACATAGTTGGTGATGTCGACAGCAGCATCAATACTGCGCACGTCGGCGCGACGCAGACGCTCAACCATCCACAATGGGGTTGGCTTGGACAGGTCGACGTTACGGATCACACGGCCCAAATAACGTGGGCAGGCGTTTGGCGCCAGCACTTCAATGGAGCGCACTTCGTCGTGCACTGCAGCTACGGGGGCCACAACCGGACGCGTGACGGGTGCGTTGTACAACGCGCCGACTTCACGAGCCAGGCCGGCCAGGGACAGGCAGTCGCCGCGGTTCGGGGTCAGGTCGACCTCGATGCTGGCATCTTCCAGATTCAAGTAAACGCGGATGTCCTGGCCTACCGGCGCATCAGCCGGCAGCTCCATCAGGCCATCATTGCCCTCGCCCACCTGCAGTTCAGCCTGGGAGCAGAGCATGCCATTGGACTCGACACCGCGTAGCTTGGCTTTCTTGATCTTGAAGTCGCCTGGCAGTTCTGCGCCGATCATGGCGAACGGAATCTTCAGGCCCGGGCGCACATTCGGCGCTCCGCACACGACCTGGAAGGTTTCGGTGCCATTGCTGACCTGGCACACACGCAATTTATCGGCGTCGGGATGTTGCTCGGTGCTCAACACCTCACCCACCACCACGCCGCTGAAAACACCGGCGGCCGGCGTCACGCTATCGACCTCAAGGCCGGCCATCGACAGACGGGCAACCAGCTCGTCGCGATCTACCTGCGGGCTTACCCAGCCACGCAGCCATTGTTCACTGAATTTCATCCTGCTCTCCTAAAGATTCGTTACGACTAGCGAAATTGCGCGAGGAACCGCAAGTCGTTGTCGAAGAACAGACGCAAGTCGTTCACGCCGTAACGCAGCATGGCCAGGCGCTCAACGCCCATGCCGAAGGCAAAGCCCGAGAACTCTTCCGGGTCGATCCCGGACATGCGCAGTACATTAGGGTGGACCATGCCGCAGCCCATCACTTCCAGCCAGCCGGTCTGCTTGCAGACGCGGCAACCTTTACCGCTGCACATCACGCATTCCATATCGACTTCAGCGGATGGTTCAGTGAACGGGAAGAACGAAGGACGGAAACGCACCGCCAGCTCTTTCTCGAAGAACACCCGCAGGAACTCTTCGATGGTGCCTTTGAGGTCGGCGAAATTGATATCGCGGTCAACCAGCAGGCCTTCGACCTGGTGGAACATCGGCGAGTGGGTGATATCCGAGTCGCTACGGTACACACGGCCCGGGCAGACAATACGGATCGGCGGCTTGTTCGCTTCCATGGTGCGGACCTGTACCGGCGAGGTATGGGTGCGCAACAGCATGTTTGCGTTGAAATAGAAGGTGTCATGCATCGACCGGGCCGGGTGATGGCCTGGGATGTTGAGCGCCTCGAAGTTGTGATAGTCGTCTTCGACCTCAGGGCCTTCGGCAATGCCGTAGCCGATGTGGGTGAAGAACTGCTCGATACGTTCCAGAGTCCGGGTGATCGGATGCAGACCGCCCGAGGCCTGGCCACGGCCAGGCAAGGTTACGTCAATGGACTCGGCCGCGAGCTTGGCTGCAAGGTCAGCCTCCTCGAGCGACGCTTTGCGCGCATTGAGAACCTCTGTGACACGCTCCTTGGCGACGTTGATCAGCGCACCGACTTGTGGTCGCTCTTCAGCCGGCAAATTTCCCAGGGTCTTCATCACCTGAGTCAATTCACCCTTTTTGCCAAGGTAGTGAACCCGGATTTGCTCCAGGGCATTGATATCTTCAGCGCTTTGCACAGCCTCAAGAGCTTGAGCGACGAGCGCGTCCAGGTTTTCCATGTACAGACTCCAGATACAAAATAGGGGAAGAGCTTGAAGGCTCTTCCCCTATTTATGACGTTTACCACCTTGGGCTACAGGAGCAGCCCAGGGTGACTGTCGGGGGTACTTAAGCCAAGGTGGCTTTAGCTTTCTCGACAATCGCAGCAAACACCGCTTTTTCGTTCACGGCCAGTTCAGCCAGAACCTTACGGTCGATTTCGATGGACGCTTTTTTCAGGCCAGCGATGAAACGGCTGTAGGACAGACCGTTAACACGAGCACCAGCATTGATACGAGCGATCCACAGAGCGCGGAACTGACGCTTTTTCTGACGACGGTCACGGTAGGCGTATTGGCCAGCCTTGATTACCGCTTGCTTGGCAACACGGAATACGCGTGAACGCGCGCCGTAGTAGCCTTTGGCAAGTTTCAGAATTTTTTTGTGACGTTTACGGGCAATGACGCCACGCTTTACACGAGCCATGAGTTACTTCCTCTATTCTTGATCCAAAAATTAACGAAGGCGCAGCATGCGCTCGACTTTTGCCACGTCAGACGGATGCAGCAAGCTGCTACCGCGCAGTTGACGCTTACGCTTGGTCGACATTTTGGTCAGGATGTGGCTCTTGAAAGCGTGCTTGTGCTTGATACCGTTAGCAGTTTTCAGAAACCGCTTAGCAGCACCACTTTTAGTCTTCATCTTTGGCATGTTCGGATACTCCGCATTCAGTTGATAAACATAATCAGAAGGCCTGCCGTGCCCTGTTGATTACTTCTTCTTTTTCGGGGCGATGACCATGATCAGTTGGCGTCCTTCCATCTTAGGATGCTGTTCGACCGAACCGTACTCGAGCAGGTCTTGTTCAACCCGCTTGAGGAGTTCCATCCCCAGCTCCTGGTGGGCCATCTCACGGCCGCGGAATCGCAAGGATACCTTGGCCCTGTCCCCATCACTCAGGAAACGTACCAGGTTGCGCAGTTTTACCTGGTAATCCCCTTCCTCCGTCCCTGGACGAAACTTGATTTCTTTTACTTGAATCTGCTTCTGGTTCTTCTTCGCTGCAGCAACCTGCTTCTTCTTTTCGAAGATCGACTTGCCGTAGTCCATCACCCGGCAAACGGGCGGGACTGCGTCGGCGGAGATTTCCACCAGGTCCAATTTGGACTCTTCAGCGATACGAAGCGCTTCATCAATCGAGACGATGCCAATCTGCTCGCCGTCAGCGCCAATTAACCGAACCTCGCGTGCCGAGATATTCTCGTTGATCGGGGCTTTCGGTGCAGCTCGTTTATCTTGTCTCATTTCACGCTTAATAATAATTACTCCGAATCTGGGCGACCACGCCGGGAAACCGCTTGCGCGAGAAACTCAGCGAACTGGGCGACGGGCATCGAGCCCAGGTCAGCACCTTCACGAGTACGCACAGCGACAGTCTGCATCTCGACTTCCCGATCTCCAATAACCAAAAGATAGGGAACCTTGAGCAAAGTATGCTCACGGATTTTAAAGCCGATCTTTTCATTTCTCAAGTCGGACTTGGCACGAAATCCGCTTTCGTTGAGAGTTTTTTCAACTTCAGCGGCGAAATCCGCCTGTTTATCAGTGATATTCATGATCACTGCCTGGGTCGGAGCCAGCCACGCAGGGAATGCACCCTCGTAGTGCTCGATCAGGATACCGACGAACCGCTCGAACGAGCCGAGGATCGCCCGATGCAACATAACCGGGTGTTTACGGCTGTTGTCTTCGGAGACGTATTCGGCGCCCAAACGGATCGGGAGGTTAAAATCGAGCTGCAGGGTACCACACTGCCAGACGCGACCAAGGCAATCTTTCAGCGAAAATTCGATCTTCGGACCGTAGAAAGCGCCCTCACCCGGCTGCAGGTCGTACGCAAGCCCCGCACTGTCCAGCGCTGCGGCCAATGCAGCTTCGGCGCGATCCCACAGCTCATCGGAGCCGACACGTTTTTCCGGACGAGTGGACAGCTTCATCTCGACTTCGGTAAAGCCGAAATCTCGATAAACGTCCATGGTCAGCTTGATGAACGCGGCGGATTCAGCCTGCATCTGCTCTTCGGTGCAGAAGATATGGGCGTCGTCCTGGGTGAAGCCACGCACACGCATGATGCCGTGCAACGCACCCGATGGCTCGTTACGGTGGCAGGCACCGAATTCGGCCAGGCGCATCGGTAGCTCGCGGTAGCTCTTCAGGCCCTGGTTGAACACCTGCACGTGGCAAGGGCAGTTCATCGGCTTGATGGCGTAGTCGCGGTTTTCCGACTGGGTGGTGAACATGTTGTCGGCGTAGTTGGCCCAGTGCCCGGATTTCTCCCACAGGCTGCGATCAACGACCTGAGGCGTCTTGATCTCCAGGTAGCCGTTTTCGCGTTGAACCTTGCGCATGTACTGCTCGAGCACTTGATACAGGGTCCAGCCGTTCGGGTGCCAGAACACCATGCCCGGCGCCTCTTCCTGGAGGTGGAACAGGTTCAGGCGCTTGCCGATCTTGCGGTGATCGCGTTTTTCAGCTTCTTCGATGCGCTGGATGTAGGCCGCCAGTTGTTTCTTGTCAGCCCATGCAGTGCCGTAGATCCGCTGCAGTTGCTCGTTCTTCGCATCACCGCGCCAGTAGGCACCGGACAGCTTGGTCAGCTTGAACGATTTGAGGAAGCGCGTGTTCGGCACGTGCGGACCACGGCACATGTCGACATATTCTTCGTGGTAGTACAGGCCCATCGCCTGCTCGTCCGGCATGTCTTCCACCAGACGCAGCTTGTAGTCCTCACCACGAGCGGTGAAGACGTCGATCACTTCGGCGCGCGGCGTGACCTTCTTGATCACGTCGTAATCTTTTTCGATCAGCGCATGCATGCGCTGCTCGATGGCCGCGAGGTCGTCCGGAGTGAAAGGACGCTCGTAGGCGATATCGTAATAAAAGCCTTCTTCGATGACCGGGCCGATCACCATTTTCGCCGTCGGGTACAACTGCTTGACCGCATGGCCAATCAAGTGCGCGCAAGAGTGGCGAATGATCTCCAGCCCCTCCTGATCCTTGGGCGTGATGATTTGCAGGCTGGCATCGGTGGTGATCAGGTCGCTGGCGTCGACCAGCTTGCCGTCGACCTTGCCGGCCACGGTGGCCTTGGCCAGGCCGGCACCAATGGATGCGGCGACTTCGGCTACGGAAACCGAATGATCGAATGAACGTTGACTGCCGTCGGGAAGAGTAATAGTTGGCATGGCGCCTCCTCTCCTAGTGGTGACCCCTACCAAAGGTCACGTGGGTTGGGATGAGCCAGTACAAGATCCAATACCAGGCCGTTCAATGATGAACGCCTGCCTTACAGCGGCAGGAGCCTTTCGGCCAACCGATAATCGAACCAGAGTGACTGGAGTGAGCTAAAAAGACATGGCGAGGCGGCAAATGGCGCGCCTGAGAAATAGCCAGAAAGCGGATGCTAGCACAGATGAACGGTCATCGCGTTGGCGACTCTTTATGTGAAGACAAATTCCAGGCTTTATAGCCGCAAAAGTGAACTTGGACTGTACGACAGCCCTCAAACCCACTGAGAATCGACGTTCGTCCTCAAACCAAAGGAGCACTCCATGATGCGTTTTACCTCCAGCCTCGCTCTCGCCGCCTCCCTGACCCTCCTTTCCCTCGGTGCACAGGCAGCAGCCCCATCGAACTGGCCAGCGGGCGCACGGGACAGCTTCGTCAGCGACTGCAGCAAAGCTGCCAGCCAGAACGTGGATGCCAAAACCGCAAAAACTCACTGCGAATGCGGCGCCGACAAGATCAACGCCGAATTGAGCACCGCCGAAATCAAGGAACTCATGACTAACCCGAACGCCAGCCCGGAGCTTAGGAACAAAGCCGTCGCGGCTATTTCGTCCTGCAAAGTCGTGAAGAAAAACTAAGATTTGCCACTGATCACACAGCTTCACTGCGGATAAAACAGTCCAAAAGCCGCCATTTCTCACAAAATACGCAGCTTTTACGGCTTTTTTTATCAGTTGATATTTCGGGCCAAAGCCCCGTAGATCGGGGCTTTCAGCAGGCCAGGGCATGAAACACAACGCTATTGATTAGCAAACAGTGCCTTGGGGGGGCTCCCAAGTCGAACATTTCGACTATGATAGCTCGGTGTGCCCAGTTGGCCTGAGCAGCACAGCACTACTGAAAATATATGTTTCTTGGAGATACACCATGTCTAATCGCCAAACCGGCACCGTTAAATGGTTCAACGATGAAAAAGGCTTCGGCTTCATCACTCCTCAAGGTGGCGGTGACGACCTGTTCGTACACTTCAAAGCTATCGAAAGCGACGGTTTCAAAAGCCTGAAAGAAGGCCAAACCGTTTCCTTCGTGGCTGAGAAAGGCCAAAAGGGTATGCAAGCTGCACAAGTTCGCGGCGAGTAATTCCCCGCTGAGCTAAAAAAACCCCGTCCATGTGACGGGGTTTTTTATGGGCGCTACAAAAGACGAGACGCTATCAGCCGCAATTGACCCGCGTGATCACCAGATTGTCGTCGGTGTTCAGGTTCAAGCGGTCGGAGCGATACTCCAGCGTAATCATATCGTTGGGCTTGAGGATACGTGCGTTCTGCGCACCGGCACGCGTACGCGCCTGCTCCAGCAACTGAGGCGAGGCTTTCTGGCCGATCGTGAACTCGGCGGCCTTCGACTCACAGCGGCTATGACCGGAATCGGTCACGGTGACATCTTTGCCTGGCTCAGAGGCACCCGGGGTGCTGCAACCCGCTAATGCGAGTGCTGCCAACAAAGTACCGAATGATGCGAGCTTCCAAGGCATGAAGCCTCCTATGATAAAAAATGGACAGAGATCGTGCGACAGCAGTCAAGGCGATTGGTTTCAAGACGTTAACCGCCTGCGCGCAAGTCTGCCTGACTCATGACCGGCAAGCGCACGGTCAATCGTGACTAGATATGAACGTATTCAGTAGATATCGATGTAGTCAGACGACGGTTTTGGCCAGTTCTGTTTCAGTGCATTGAAAATCTGCATGACCCAGACTTCATCGCTGGCCGCCACGATGCCGACATAGCCGGCCCCTTTGGCCCAGGTCTCCAGGCGAAACAGCAGGCCCTCAACGTCGAAACCGCCGACAGCCTTGCCGGAAGAGATATACGCGATACCAGCTCTGGTTACCCGCAATTGGGTATGTTCGTCATCACTGGCACTGGCAATGAGTTGACGCACGGCTCCAGCGTCAGGTTCTCGGGGTTGCTCAAGTCGATCTGCACGCGGCGTTTCCCAACCTTTAAACAGGCACACAGTGTCGCACAGCACCTGCCCTATGCCTAAGTAGCAGTGCCAATCGTGGCTTAAAGTGGTTAACTTCCCACGCTAACGCCGCGTTTTAGCGAACTGCCCCGTACCTACAGCTCACGAGACCTTCATGACCACCGTAACGCTCCAAGCCGACATCAAAGCCAAATGGCCCCAGGGACAAAGCGCCTATAGCCCTGGAAGCCCTGAAGAGCTGGCAATCATTGGTATCGACCTGCTGGTCAAGGAGCTCGGCACCCTGGCGGCACAAGCGTTCATCGGCCAAGTATTCGAAAAATACCCGGCCAACCACCTGGGCGCCCACAATCCGGAGCGCGAATAAGAACCGGCCGGCGAACGCCGACCGGCAACTGCATTACTTCAGGCGTGCCAAACGCTCAGTCAGCAGATCAAAGAAGCCCTGGGCATCGCCGTTCTCAACCCAGAACGCGTTTTTCGGCTGTTTCAGGCCGTCGTACCAGTCGACGATGGTCTGACCGAAGGTTGGGCCTTCGCGGCTGTCGACTACCACATTCACCTCACGTCCGCTGAACAACGCAGGCTTCAGCAGGTAGGCAATGACCGTGGCGTCGTGTACCGGGCCGCCAGGAATGCCGTAGTGCTCCATGTCGCCCTTGACGTATTCATTGAGAATATCGCCCACCACCTTGCTTGCATTGTTGTTAAGCGCGGCGATTTTTTTCAGGCGAGCCTCGCTGGTCAGCACCTTGTGGGTCACATCCAGTGGTAGGTAGGTCAGCTTTACACCACTTTTCAGCACGATCTCAGCCGCAGCCGGATCGGCGAACAGGTTGAACTCGGCCACTGGCGTAATATTGCCGCCATTGAAATGCGCGCCCCCCATCACGACGACTTCCTTGATGCCCTGGGTGATTTCAGGTGCCTGGGTCAATGCCAGCGCCAGGTTGGTCTGTGGGCCGAGCATGGCGAGGGTAATGCTGTGCGGCTTGGCGCTGCTCAGGGTCTTGATCAGGTAGTCGACGGCATTGCCTTCGGCCAGGCCTTTCTTGGGTTCGTGCACGGTAACGCCGGAAATGCCTTCCTTGCCATGAATGTTCTCTGCGTAGATCGGCGTGCGCAGCAGCGGTTTTGGCGCACCGGCGTACACCGGAATATCTTCGCGCCCTGCCCACTCGCGTGCCAGGCGAGCATTGCGGGAGGTCTTGTCCAGGCGCACATTGCCGGCGACGGTGGTCAACGCACGAATGTTCAACTCCTCCGGCGAGGCCATGGCGAACAGCAACGCCACCACATCATCGGCCCCCGGATCGGTATCGATGATCAGGTCGATTTTTTCCGCCGCTTGGGCGCTTGCAGCAGTGAGCGCGGACAAAAGCAGAACACTCCGGAACAGGTTTTTCAGGGTAGGTAGACCACGTTGCATAAAGCACTCCTTGTCATAGGGGGGACGCTAGAACGTTACGCCGGACACCAGCGCGATATTGCAGTACGGCTGACACTCGCCGGTGCGCACAACCGCACGGGCATTGCGACTCAGTTGCTTGAATTCGTCATGGCTGAGCAGACGTCTCTCACCCAGCGCAGCCTGCTCTGCGAGCGCATTGAGCGCGGTCAGAGCAGGTGGTTGTTTAACCAGGATCTCTTCCGCCAGCACATGGCTTTCCACCTGCATTTCGCTCAGCACGATACGCAAGGTGCTGATGAAATCCGGAATACCCTGGGTCAGCGCCAGGTCGATCAACTCCACGCCGGGAGGCACCGGCAGGCCGGCGTCACCGATGACCAGGATATCGCCGTGGCCCAGAGACGCGATGACCCGCGACAGGGCAATATTAAGCAGGGGTGTCTTTTTCATGAGGGCACAAAACCTTGTACGTCGTGCAGCGTAGGAATGGAGGGCTGAGCGCCGGCACGGGTCACTGACAACGCCGCCGCCACCTGGCCAAAACGGATCGCCTCGGCCTCGCTCTTGCCTGCGGCCAGCGCGGCGGCAAAGCCACCTACGAAGGTATCGCCGGCGGCCGTGGTATCCACCGCCTTGACCTTCGGCGCAGCCAGGTGTTCGAAGCCTTTACCGTCGGCAAACAGTGCGCCCTGGGCGCCAAGGGTGATGATCACCTTGCTCGCCCCCGCCTTGATCAGCGCTGTCGCCGCGACCTTGGCGCTGTCGAGCGAGTCGACCGTCACGCCGCTCAGGGCGGTGGCTTCACTTTCATTGGGGATCAGGTAGTCGATCGAGCGATACCACTCGGCAGGCAAAGGTGCGCTTGCCGGGGCAGGATTGAGAATGACCGTCTTGCCCAGCTCGCGACCGCGCTTGAGCGCATGTCCAACGGTATCCATCGGCACTTCAAGTTGACAGATGATCACTTCTGCCGCCTGTAACACCGCATCGCAGTTTTCCAGGGACGTTGGCGTCAACTGGCCATTGCTGCCCGCGACAATGACAATTGCGTTCTGGCTGTTGTCATCCACCACGATCAACGCGACACCGCTGGAACCGTCCACGGTACTGACCGCCTGGCAGTCGACCCCCTCCGCCAGCAGCGCATCACGCAATTGGCTGCCATAGGCATCAGTACCCACGCAACCAATCATTGCGACATCAGCCCCCAGACGGGCCAATGCGACTGCCTGGTTCGCGCCCTTGCCACCGGGAACGGTGGAAAACGTCTGGCCGACCAGGGTTTCTCCGGCACGCGGCAAGCGACTGGCACGGGTGACCAGGTCCATGTTCAAGCTGCCTATTACCACTACTTTTGCTGGCATACATCAGTACTCATCAATTCGGTTCAGCGGTATTGGGCGAACGCATCGGCCAATGGCGCGGTTGACTCACGCAAAACAATGCTGGGCGTCACGATGCGTTGATCGATCGGCAATTGGGGTGTTGCTATGCGTTGCAGTAATAATTCGGCAGCGGTCTCGCCCAATTGCAGGATCGACTGCCCGACCGTGGTCAGCGCGGGGTAAACGTAGCGCCCCATCTGAATATCATCGAAACCGATCACCGACAGCTCGCCCGGCACACGGATATTGCGCTCCGCGGCCGCGCGCAGCACGCCAAAACCAATCATATCGTTGCAGGCGAAAATCGCGCTGGGCGGTTTTGCCGATAACAACTGCACCGCTGCGGCATAACCACCCGTGCTGGTGAAGTCGCTTTCCAGGACGCGACCATCCAACGCCTCGACGCCCGCCTCGCGCAACGCACGCTGATATCCCGCCAGACGCATCTGAGCCACGCGGGTATGCCCAGGGCCGCCGATACAGGCGATGTCCCGATGCCCCAGTTCCAGTAAGTGCCGGGTGGCAAGGTAAGCGCCTTCTTCGTGATCGATACGCACCAGATCGACATCGATACCATCCAGCGCCCGGTCGACAATCACCATGGGCGTGCGTACCGCACTCAAGCCGGCGGCAAGACCACTGTCATCGCCGCCCACGGACGTCACGATCAAGCCGTCGACGCGCTTTTCCAACAACACGCGCAAATAACTGCGCTGTTTATCAGCGTCGTCGTCGGAGTTGCAGAGAATCACGCAGTAGCCATTGCGCTCGCAATAATCCTCGATCCCCCGAGCCAGCTCCGCAAAATACGGGTTGAGGCTATTGGGCACCAACAGGCCGATGGTCGCCGTGGTCTTGGCCTTGAGCGAACGTGCTACGGCGCTGGGCACATAGTCCAACTGCTTGATCGCCGCCTCGACCTTGATGCGTACCGGCTCGCTGACCGGACGCGTCTTGTTCACCACATGGGACACCGTGGTATAGGAAATACCCGCAAGCGCTGCTACATCCTTGATCGTTGCCATGGTTCAGCCTCGCCGACTGGCACGCTGACTGCGATAGGTATCGAGGACTACGGCGATCACAATCACAGCACCCGTGATGATGCGCTTAGTGGGTTCCGTAGCACCGATCTGGGCAAGGCCGGCCGCCAGCACCGAAATGATCAACACACCGAAAAAAGTACTGATGACCGAACCGCGTCCGCCCATCAGGCTGGTGCCGCCGATCACCACAGCGGCGATCACTTGCAGCTCCAGGCCGGAGCCGGCGTTCGGGTCTGCCGCCTCAAGGCGCGATATCTGGAACAGCGCCGCAACACCGGCCAACAACCCCATCAGGCTGAATACCAGGATCTTGTAGGGCTTGGGATTGATCCCCGCCAGGCGCACAGCTTCTTCGTTTGTACCGATACCGATGAGGTAACGACCGAATACCGTACGGGTCAGCACCAACTGCGCCGCAATAATCACCAGCAACGCGATGATGAACGACGGGGAAATGCCAAAGGCAATCGGGTTGGATAACCAGGCAAACGAGTCGCCGATATAAGCGGTGCGCGAGCCGGTCATCTGATAGGCCACGCCTCGCGCCATTTCCAGCACACCGAGGGAGACGATAAACGATG
Source organism: Pseudomonas sp. MWU13-2517 (assembly GCF_023242545.1). Classification (NCBI taxonomy): domain Bacteria; kingdom Pseudomonadati; phylum Pseudomonadota; class Gammaproteobacteria; order Pseudomonadales; family Pseudomonadaceae; genus Pseudomonas; species Pseudomonas sp. MWU13-2517. The sequence continues at coordinate 228,337 of NZ_JALMFA010000009.1, forward strand.
GAATCCGCCAGGCGACGGTGATGGAGCCGGTTATGGTGCCAGCCAGTGCCGCGCAACCCATGCCGAGTACGGCGGCCGGCAACACGCTCCAGCCCCAGCCAAGAATCGCCACGCTGACCGCCGACGCAGCCAATGCCAGCACCGAGCCCACCGACAAGTCGATACCGCCGATGATCAGGATGAAGGTCATGCCCACCGCCAGCACCATAAGGTCCGGAATCTGGTTGGCCAGGGTGCTGAAGGTGTCATAGGACAGGAAGTGGTCGCTGAGCACCGAGAACAGCGCAATCATCGCGAGCAAGGCACCGGCCAGGCCCAGATAGGTACCCAGGCCGTAGAAGTTACCGCCGGTTTTACCGGGGGAAGTTGTTGTTTTCATGGGGTATCCCTAAGCACTGCGTCGTTGAGCAGCGCATCACGTTTTTGGTAACCGGCGAAGGCGGCGGCGAGCAACTCGTCCTGGGTCCAGCTATCGCGCTCGAAGGTTTCGATCAGGCGCCCGGCTGACAGCACGCCGATCCGATCACAGATCAGCATCAGCTCTCGCAGGTCGCTGGACACCACCACCAGCGCCTTGCCCTGGCGAGTCAGCTCGCCCAGCAAGGCATAGATGTCGAACTTGGCGCCAACGTCGATGCCCCGGGTGGGTTCGTCGAACAGCATCACCGCACAATCGCGCTCCAGCCAACGGCCAATCACGACTTTCTGCTGGTTACCGCCCGAAAGCTCGGAGACCAACTGCGCCGGACTGGAGCTGCGGATGCGCATGGCATCGACCTGACGCTTGGCCAGGGCGGTTTCGTCACGGCTATTCACCACGCCGCCACCGGAAATCTTAGGCATGTTGCCCAGCGCGATGTTGGCGCTGATGGATTGGGTCAGCAGCAAGCCTTCACCTTTGCGGTCTTCGGTGATCAAGGCAATGCCATGCCCCACAGCGTCTACCGGCGAACGAATGCTCACCACCTGGGCTGGCGAGCCAAGGGCAATGGTGCCACTGTCGGCCAGATCAGCGCCAAAGATCAGGCGCAGCAGTTCAGTACGACCGGCACCAATCAGGCCGGAGATGCCGAAGATTTCACCGGCACGCACTTCAAAGGACACGTCGCGGACCTTGTCCGAACGGGTCAGCCCACTCACGGTCAACGCGGGGCCACCAATGGTCCGTGGCCCCAGGTCGATCTGCTCGCCCAGCTCACGGCCAACCATCAGGGTAACCAGTTGCTCGCTGTTGTAGTTGGCCATCGGCTCGACGCAGACCAGACTGCCATCACGCAATACCGCGATGCGTTGGGCAACACGGGCCAGTTCTTCGAGCCGGTGCGAGATGTAGATGATCGCCACGCCCCGAGCCTGCAGGCGGGTGATCTGCTCGAACAGCATCTCGACTTCACGGGCAGTGAGCATGGCCGTGGGCTCGTCGAGGATCAATACATGGCAATCGCCGATCAGGTTGCGCGCAATTTCGACCATTTGTTGATGACCGATACCCAGGCTACCGACGAGGGTGTCCGGGTCGATTGCATCCAGGCCGACCTGGGCCATGGCTTCGATGGCGGCCGTGCGTAATTGCTTGCGGCTGATCCAACCGCACTTGCTGGGCAGGTTATCCAGGAACAGGTTCTCGGCCACGGTCAGCGTCGGCAGCAAATTGAGCTCCTGCATGACCATGCGCACGCCCAGCTCTTCGGCCTGGGTGCGACTGCCCGGGCGATAGTCCTGACCATTGAACTGCATGTGCCCGGCGGTCGGCGTAACCAACCCACCGATAATTTTCGACAGTGTGCTTTTACCTGCACCGTTCTCACCGGTCAGTGCCAGCACTTCCCCACGATTGAGCGTCAGGGTGATGTCAGCCAGAACCGGTTGGGCATAGGTCTTGCCGATACCGCTGACCGAGAGGACAGCGTTCGGGGCGGAAGATGACATAGGAAAATCTCCAGGCGCCCGCTCAGGACGAGCGGGCGCTGTTGGGTACTGCCAGGATTACTTCTTGAGGACGAGTTCGACAGGGGTTTCGATCACGCCGTCTTTGGCATCGACTTTCTCACCCTTGACCAGCTTGAGCGCGTTCTGGATACCGAATACGGCCTGCTGGGCAGCAGCCTGGTCGGCGGTCGCCAGTACACGGCCGTCCTGCAGCATCGGCTTGATGGCTTCGATGTTGTCATAGCCGACCACCAGCACTTTACCGGCCTTGCCTGCCGCACGTACGGCAGAGACAGCACCCAGGGCCATGTTGTCGTTACCGGCCAGGAGTGCCTTGAGGTCCGGGTATTCGCTCAGCATGGCGGAAGCCACCTTCTGACCCTGGTCGATTTCCCAGTTGCCGGACTGGGTGGAGACGATCTTCATGCCGGCGGCGTCCATCGCATCTTTGTAGCCCGCGGTGCGCTGCTGGGCATTGGTGGTGGTTGGCACGCCTTCGATGATCGCGACCTTGTCACCCGAGGTCAGGTGCTTGGCCAGGTAATCGCCGACCAGCTTGGAGCCTTTGCGGTTATCGGGGCCTACGAATGGAATGTCGAGGTTCTTGCTTTTCAGCACCTCAGGATCGAGACGGTTATCAATATTGACGACCTTGATGCCCGCATCCGAGGCTTTCTTCAGCACGGTGACCAGCGCCTTGGAGTCTGCAGGAGCAATCACGATGGCGTTAACCTTGGCGAGGATCATCTGGTTGACGATATCGATCTGCGCGCTGGTATCGGTTTCGTTCTTGATGCCGTTGGTGATCATGTCGAAGTCGGCGGCGTGGGCCTTCTGGTAGTCCTTGGCACCGTCTTGCATCGTGACGAAAAATTCATTGGCGAGGGATTTCATGACCAGGCCGACCTTGGGTTTGGCGGCGGCGTCATCGGCAAATGCAGAGGAGAGAGGCAAGGCAGCGGATGCGGCAGCAAGCACAGCGACAGCAAGAAGACGTCCAGCAAATGGCAGCTTCATGGGTTCACTCCGATCTTATGATTATTGTGAGCAACGCTTGCACCGAAACCCTCTTCGGCAGCCGTCCCACCCGGGTGGCTTAAACGAGCTGTCACGACACTCCAGGAGCGCACCGTGAAACATCTCGCAAACGTTTGCGTTATTCAAACTATGCGAACCTTGTCGAGATTTGTCAACGGGGGAAACCGTCTTTCATCCAAGGTTTTCAGCCCCTGCTTTATGCACCGTCATGGATGCGCTTGAGCATCGCCTTCGCCTGGCCTTGCTCCGAAACGACAGGCTCTGACGCCAGGGTCATACCAGAGCGAGGAATACTCCGTCATATTTTTCGGACAACCGAACGAAATACCAGCGCACCGTTCGGAAAGCCGGACAACCAAGCCTTTCACACATTAAAAAAGACAAATTAATGTGTTTTAAATCAATACGTTAATTTATATCCATGCACACAATCGGCCTGGTACAAATCCTGCTCTTTCTCAGCACCTTGAGGCGTTCAGAACCGCCCGGGTGTTCTAGATGAACCTGCTACCGCACTCATCAAAAACCAGAGAGAAAAACAATGAAATCTGCATTGAAGAACTTTGTTCCGGGCGCCCTCGCCCTTCTGCTGCTGTTTCCCGTTGCCGCCCACGCAAAGGAAGCTGAAACCAAGACCAAGCTGTCCAACGTGGTGATCCTCGCCACCGGCGGCACCATTGCCGGCGCTGGCGCCAGTGCGGCCAACAGCGCTACCTATCAGGCGGCTAAAGTCGGCATCGAACAACTGATCGCCGGCGTTCCCGAGCTTGGCCAGATCGCCAACGTACGTGGCGAACAAGTGATGCAAATTGCCTCGGAAAGCATCAATAACGAAAACCTGCTGCAATTGGGCCGCCGCGTGGCCGAACTGGCCGACAGCAAAGATGTTGACGGCATCGTCATCACCCACGGTACCGACACCCTGGAAGAAACCGCCTACTTCCTGAACCTGGTGGAAAAAACCGATAAGCCAATCGTGGTGGTCGGCTCCATGCGTCCAGGCACCGCAATGTCGGCAGACGGCATGCTCAACCTGTACAACGCCGTGGCCGTGGCCGGGAGCAAAGATGCTCGTGGCAAGGGCGTTTTGGTGACCATGAACGACGAGATCCAGTCGGGTCGCGACGTCAGCAAAATGATCAACATCAAGACCGAAGCGTTCAAGAGCCCATGGGGCCCGCTGGGCATGGTGGTGGAAGGCAAGTCCTACTGGTTCCGTCTGCCTGCCAAACGCCACACCATGGATTCGGAATTCGACATCAAGACCATCAAGAGCCTGCCTGATGTTGAAATTGCCTACGGCTACGGCAATGTGAGCGACACCGCCTACAAAGCACTGGCGCAAGCTGGCGCCAAAGCCATCATCCATGCCGGTACCGGTAATGGTTCGGTATCGTCCAAAGTCGTTCCTGCGCTGGTGGAATTGCGCAAGCAAGGCGTACAGATCATCCGCTCTTCCCACGTCAACGCCGGCGGTATGGTTCTGCGTAATGCCGAACAGCCGGACGACAAATACGACTGGGTCGCCGCCCTTGACCTGAACCCACAGAAAGCCCGCATCCTGGCAATGGTCGCCCTGACCAAGACCCAGGACAGCAAAGAGCTGCAGCGGATGTTCTGGGAATACTGATTTGCGCTGATACTCGGTAGGGGCTTTACCGCCCCTATCTCCCCCGCCTCCCCCATAAAACTCCCGCCCTACACCAAACCTCCTGAACCGCTGTCAGACGAACTTCTTGAATTTTAAGTAGTTGCGAAATCGCCCACAGTTAAATACTGTATGTGCGTACAGCCAATTAAGGAAACCTCGGTGGCAAACTCCTCTTCCGCAGCGCCCGACGCTTACGAGCGCCTGGCCCTTCGCGTGCAAAAGATCATCAATTCAACCAACGCCCAGAAAGCCAAGGCAGCGTTGATCTTCCGCCTGCCGGATGAACCTGTGGATGAATGGGAGCGCCTGCTGGAAGAGATCGCCGAGAACGACAACGTCACCCTCGCCTATCGGGATGACGGGGGCGTACAGATTTTCTGGGTTGTGCCGAAGGAAGATTGATTGAATGAGTGTCCGTTTTATTGCTGCGTGCTGCCTGCTTTTTACCCTCACCGCCAACGCCCAAGCCCCTCGAACCTTCAGCGAAGCCAAGAAAATCGCCTGGAAGCTCTACGCTCCGCAATCCACCGAGTTCTATTGCGGCTGCAAATACACCGGCAACCGTGTGGACCTGAAAGCCTGTGGTTACATCCCGCGCAAAAATGCCAACCGCGCCGCGCGCATTGAGTGGGAACACATTGTGCCGGCCTGGCAAATCGGGCATCAGCGCCAGTGCTGGCAAAATGGCGGGCGAAAAAACTGCACGCGCCACGATGATGTGTTCAAGCGCGCCGAGGCGGACCTGCACAATCTGGTGCCGAGTATCGGCGAAGTGAATGGCGACCGTAACAACTTCAGCTTTGGCTGGTTGCCGGTACAAAGCGGGCAGTACGGCTCATGCCTGACCCAAGTGGACTTCAAGGCCAAGAAAGTCATGCCGCGCCCGTCCATCCGCGGAATGATCGCTCGCACGTACTTTTATATGAGCAAGCAATACGGCTTGCGCCTGTCAAAACAGGATCGCCAACTGTACGAAGCCTGGAACAAGACCTATCCGGTGCAGACCTGGGAGCGCCAGCGCAACCAGACAGTCGCTTGCGTGATGGGGCGCGGCAATGAATTCGTCGGCCCGGTGAACTTGAAAGCCTGCAGTTGAATGTGGGCGGCACTCCCGCCCAACCTGCCCACTACTGCGCGGTTTTGTGCTCGACGACCTGCGACTCGGTGTCGTTCTTCTTGGCACGGGCCAACTTTTCGGTCAGCAGTGCCTGCTTGGCTTCGGCTTCGGCTTTGCTGGCAAACGGCCCTAGAAATACCTCGTCCTTACCGTCCACTTTCACAATATAAAAACTGAAGCCGTGTTCCAGCAACCAGGCGGTCAGGTCGGTGATCGCCTGCAGTTTGTGGTCCGGAGGACCGACCCACACATCCCATTCCTGAGCGGCAATTGCACCGGTTTGTGGCTGGCTTTCGGTCACGGCAGGCTTGGCCTTGGGAGAATCGACACTTTTACCTTCACCGCAACCGGCCAACGCCAACACCGCAATTGCCATCGCTACTTTACGCACAGCCCTGCTCCTTTGAGGATAAAGAGGCAACTTTACCATTCACTGTCTATTCTGGCCGTCATAAACGTTGGCTTAAACAATGCGAATGATGTACCGCAGACCTGTATGATGCCGCCATGGGAATTAATGTCGCCTCTATGCGTCCTAAAAGAGGCAGTCACAGGGAAGCGCTTAGCAGTAAGCTACACACATCTGACACCTACCCTGTCTGAAACATGTGTCCTTAAAAGTAATCAAGGAGAAGTCCATGCTTATACTCACCCGCAAAGTCGGTGAAAGCATAAACATCGGTGATGACATTACGATCACCATCCTGGGCGTCAGCGGCCAGCAAGTTCGAATCGGCATCAACGCCCCCAAGGACGTTGCCGTGCATCGTGAGGAAATTTACCAACGCATCCAGGCCGGCCTTACAGCTCCGGACAAAAACCAGACTCCTTGAAGCACCCCGAGTAGCCAGCCTTTTCGTTCACAGTGATGGCTGGCGAAAACCCGTTCAGCCTGCTCGCGTTTGCTTACGTGACCAGCGCGCCTAGTGCATTTCCCCTCGCCGTGAGATGAAACTGTCATGAAGCCTGGAACTTGCTGCGTTATTCGCAGCCGAACCTTCAGATAATCATCCTGCCATCTGTGTGCATTTAGGAGCACGTCGATGAGGCATCCAGCAACACAACCGCTTATTTCCAGGTCCTGGATGATCGCCCTGCTCATAGGGTTGGTTTTGTTCGCTGCCGGATGCGGTTTGAGGTTCGAAATCGAAGGCGCCACCGATCCGAGTACTCACTCCTGGCTGGACCTCGCGTTACTGTTGTGTGGTTACCTGCTGGTGTTCTGCCTCAAGCCGATCCAGAAGACTGTTTTGCGTAAGTTGTGCCAACGGGCAGCCCATCGAGCGCCTCAGAAGACCACACGTTGACATTGCCACGCTATCAGATTGCCGGTATTTACAGACTCGCAGTAACACCTATGCTTGGGCTGGCACGGGCAGTGAAAGGTGCTAAAGCTGATGGACACTCTCAATAAATCTCAAATCGAACAGGCACTGGCCGCACGCTTGCCCAGCTACACGGTGACCTGCACGCTGCATGCGGACGGCACCCTGTCAGCCATTCTCAGTGGCCCGGAAACCGACCACTTTGCGATTACCGGAATCGTGCGTGCACACTATCGCGGCGCCGAAGCCATTGCCCGGCTCGCCAATGAGATACTCAGGGAGATGGTGCTCTCGCGTCAGGGCATGAGAAGCAGCCGGTTGCAAGCCTCATCAGCTCTTGCCATGTGTGAAGAACACCGAGACCGATAACAGCCTCGGTGCTTTCACATCACCTTGGCAAATGCCTCAAGTACAACAAGCCGTCAGCATCGCGCCGGGCTTGCAGTCCCTCATACCCGTCTATGTAGGCATGCGCCGTCGCCAGGGGCGTGAGGTGCGTTGAGGTGACCACAATCACATCTGCTCCCGCAGCCTCCCCCGCGCGAATTCCCACCGTGGCATCCTCGAACACCAGGCAGTCCTGCACCGGTACGCCCAGGCGCTGCGCGCCCAGCACGTAACAGGCAGGATCAGGCTTGCCGCGATCAACATCTTCCGCCGCCACCAACACCGCCGGCGCGGCAATGCCCGCCGCTTGCAAGCGACGCAATGCCAACGCCTTGGGTGCTGATGTAACCAACGCCCATTGTTCACCTGGCAGGCTGTTCAGAAACTCGACAGCACCGGGAATCGCCACAACCCCCTGGACGTCATCGATTTCAGCCTCGGTAATCCATTGCGCTTCGGCCTCCGGGTCAACGCCCGGTAACGCCTGGCGGGTGATGGTATCGATGGCCCGGGCACCATGAATAGTGGCGAGGAACGCCTCGACATCCAAGCCATGGCGCCCAGCCCAGCGGCTCCACACACGCTCGGCGGCGGCAATGGAATTGAGCAGGGTGCCGTCCATATCGAACAGAAAGGCACGGTAGCGTTGGTTAAATACGGAGGGGCCTGGAGCGGACACTGCTGGTTTTCCTTATTCGCGAACATGGGCTGACCCCGATGCAATCTACGGATCACGCCATTGCATCGCAACCTTGGAATAAAGCGACAGGTACTCGGCCATCAACCCTGATCGGGTAGATTTCCTCGCCAGGCATATGCGCGCCAACACTCTCGAGCGACCGCCACGCACCCGCATAACGGGCGGTACCGCGTGAGCAATGAACACGGGGCGACGTGCTTTGAGCGGTGTTTACCTGATCATGAGGTGCGAGGGGCTGCAGCTCAATCAAAAACACCGTTAAGCACTTCGTAGATGATGCCAGTGGCAATGGTCACCAATATCAAGTCGGTGCCCACTTGCTGCCACTCGTAGCCATCGTAACGGGGCAAATGCCCCACCAAGCGGCCGTCCAGCTTCTTGGCGATGCCCGGCGGCAGCGGCTTGCCACGTGCCAATTTCTTTTGAATGCCAGGCGGCAAGGCCGGCCCGGGGCTCCAATAATTGCGGTAGCCACCCAACGCACTCAGGACTGCGCCGCGATCAACGTTGGGGCCGCCCCTGGCTGACCCACCCTTGCCAGTAAGCTTGTCCGGCCCCTGATCACCATGGGCATTGCCTTTATTATTACCCTGCCCTTTTCCATTACCCGGATCGGCGAAGGCCAGGCCACTGGTCACGGACACTACAAGCGTTAAAACTGCAGATACTAATTTCATCCGTTTGAACATGGTGACATTCCGCGGCAATGGTGTGCTTGAACCATAGTCGAAACGGATGCACAGCGTACTGAATCGTAGCGCCTGTCGTCAGCTTATCCGGCCACCGGGCAAGACGACGTCCACTTGGGTTTGCCAGGCTGCCGAAACCGCAACACGCAGCCCCTCCACCACCGTCGATAGCGCCATTGAGGGCTCTCCCGATCCAGGCAGGTTTGGTATGTGAATAAACCCACTGCGCACCGCAGTCCCCGCCAATGCGTGCTGCAACCGATAAAACACCTGATTGCACACAAAAGTCCCCGCCGTCTGCGAAACCGAGGCCGCAACACCCGCTTCGCGCACCGCCCTGACCATGCTCTTGATCGGCAATGTCGAGAAGTACGCAGCCGGGCCACCGTCCAGCACTGCCGTATCGATCGGCTGCGCCCCCAGATTGTCGGGAATGCGCGCATCGTTGACGTTGATTGCAATGCGCTCGATGGAAATATCGCTGCGCCCAGGTCCCAAGCCGGTGGCGATGACCATTACCGGGTGCAGTTCGTGGATCAACCGGACCAACGTCTCGGCAGCGGTGGCAAATGCGCAGGGCAGGCAACGTGCAACAATCTGCACCCCTTCGCCGAGCAGAACACCATCCAACTGACGCACCGCCTCCCATGAGGGATTCACCAGGTCGTTATCAAAAGGCTCGAAGCCCGTCAGCAGTAAACTTTGCATAGCGGCCTCACATCAACAGGTAAAGCAGCACGATATTGACCGCCAGCATCATTAATGCAGTCGGTATCTGCGCCTTGATAACCGCATTTTTATCGGGCAACTCCAGCAACGCAGCCGGAACAATATTGAAGTTGGCCGCCATCGGCGTCATCAGTGTCCCGCAGTAGCCGGAAAACATACCGATGGCTGCCATCACCGCAGGGTTGCCGCCATAAATCCCCACCAGTACCGGCACACCGACGCCGCCAGTCATAACAGGAAAAGCCGCAAAACCATTGCCCATGATCACGGTAAACAAGGCCATGCCCAGCACATAAACCATCACCGCCACCAACTTGTAGTCCAAGTTGACGTATGTGGTGGTGACATGGGCGACAGCAGCGCCAACCCCGGCTTCATTGAACAGCAACCCGAGCATCGCCAACATCTGCGGGAGCACCATGGCCCAGCCCAGCGCTTCGGTCAGACGACGGGATTCGCGCAGGGCCTGTAACGGTGTGTCGCGGGTCAGCCAACAGGCCAGGCCAAGCGCAATCAGGCAGCCGATGCCCAGGGAAACGAAAGTAGTGTTTTTCGGGTCCAGCAGCGGTATACCGCCAATTTCGGTGTGCTTGAGCAACACCGAACCCAACACCGTGGTCAGTGGGATAGCCAGCGCCGGGATAAACAGCTTGTGGCCCAGGCGTCCGGCACTGGCGCGGGAAGCCTTATCGTGAAGTTCGGCGTGCTGGCCACGGCCAACGCCGCCCAAGCCCGCGATCAATGCCATCACCACTACGCCGACACCGATGACCACCGAAGGCAGACGCTCCCCAATCAGGAACGGCACGGCGAACAATAACCAGAACAGTGCGCTGGACCACCGCTTGGGGTGGGAACGGTCCAGCAGGATCATGCCGGCGGTGATCAGCAACAGAACACCCGCCAGCCAGTAGAGATATTGAATGGAAATGATCATTGAGCAGCCTCCACCGGGGCGGCAGCAGGGCTCATTTCGTGGGTCAGCCGTCGATCGAAGCGATGGAGCCGGATCGCATGAATGATGAAGGCGCAGATCGCCGTCGGGATGCCCCACACCGCAATGTGCAACGGCTCCACATCAATTCCCGAGCCGAGCAGGAAGGTGTGCATCAACGCAATCGCACCGAAGGCAACAAAGATGTCTTCACCAAAAAACAGCCCGACATTGTCGGTGGCAGCGCACATGGCCAGTACCTTGTGGCGCAGCTTGTCTGGCAGCTTGCCATAGCGTTTCTCCGCCGCGCCTTCGGCCATCGGTGCCAACAGCGGCCGCACCATTTGTGGATGCCCACCGAGACTGGTCAGCCCCATGGCAGCCGTGGACTCACGCACGAACAGATACATGATCAGCAAGCGCCCAACCGTCGCACGCTCGAAACGGGCGATCCAGTTTTGAGCATGCAGGCGCAGGCCATGGCGTTCCAGCAAGCCAATCACCGCCAGCGGCAATAACAGAATCAGTTGCAGGGCACGGGTCTGAAGGAAGCCGTCCCCCATGGAGGCAAGAATTTTTTCCAGCGGGAACTGGGCGGCGAATCCGGTGGCGATGGCTGCCGCGGTGACTACCAACAGCGGATTGAAGCGTAATACAAAGCCGACCACGATGACAAGTACGCCGATCAACGGCCATAAGTTCACAACTGTTTGCATGGCGGAGAGGTCCTTTAGTGCGCGCTGCGGCGCCATTACAGCAGGATGTGGGCAAGGGCTCACAGCATGAAAGTGGTGTGCAGTCGGCTCGGTTTTTTTATTGTTGACCTGGAAGGTCGAGCGTCAGTGGCGGCAACTTTGCTGCCTGGAGACGGGGGTGTCCAACAAGAAAAATTGTTGCTGCGAACCAATAAATTTTGTGGGCAATGGGCAGTGGAGGAGCGCGCGCAATACGGTGCGTCGGCCCGAACGGGCTCGACAGTGAAGAATTCGATTGGGAATCTATACTCGGATAAGCAGTGGCGCGCTCGTGCGCATGCAGCGCGGCAATATCGCCGACAAAGAGGTGGCCATTATGTACGCCGGACAAAAGAGCATGGCGACAACTACAACTCTAGGTGAGTTTCGGTGCCAGGTGGTGGTTCAAATCATCTGCCTGCTATCGATAGCGACGCTTTTTTGTTGACGACAAAAAAGGGCCCACCTTTCGGTGAGCCCTTCTAGACCGCCCAGCAGAGCGGATTTTGTTTGGTAGGCGCGATTGGACTCGAACCAACGACCCCCACCATGTCAAGGTGGTGCTCTAACCAACTGAGCTACGTGCCTGCTGTGAGGCGGCATTCTACGGAATTCCGGAGGGGTGTCAACATCTTTTTTGCAGCTAACCCTATGAATATGCGAATTTTTTATTTGCGGCAGGGATGCCCGTGATTTTTGGGTGGCTGGCAGGCAATTTTCAACTCAGGTAGGATCGGAGCACTCGTAAAAAATATAAAACAGAGGTTCCAGGATGGCGAACACCCCCTACCCCCAGTCGTATTATGCAGCGTCCGCCAATGCGGTCCCGCCTCGCCCGACGCTGCAGGGCGAAGTGGAAACCGACGTATGCGTGATTGGCGCCGGCTATACCGGCCTCTCCAGCGCGTTGTTTCTGCTGGAGAACGGTTTTCGCGTGACGGTGCTGGAGGCCGCCAAAGTGGGGTTCGGCGCCTCGGGCCGCAATGGCGGGCAAATCGTCAACAGCTACAGCCGTGACATTGATGTGATCGAGCGCAGTGTCGGCCCAAGGCAAGCACAACTACTGGGGCAAATGGCTTTCGAAGGCGGCAAGATCATTCGCGAGCGCGTGGCCAAGTATCAGATCCAGTGCGACTTGAAGGACGGCGGCGTGTTCGCGGCCCTCAACAGCAAGCACATGGCTCACCTGGAGTCGCAGAAGCGCCTGTGGGAACGCTTTGGCCACACCCAGCTGGAGTTGCTGGACGAACGCCGCATTCGCGACGTGGTGGCCTGTGACAACTATGTGGGCGGCATGCTGGACATGAGCGGCGGGCATATTCACCCACTCAATCTTGCACTGGGCGAAGCCGCGGCAGTGGAGTCCCTGGGCGGTACGATCTACGAACAATCGGCGGCGGTGCGTATCGAGCGTGGTGCCAATCCGGTGGTACACACCGCCGAAGGCAAGGTCAGGGCCAAATTCATCATCGTCGCGGGCAATGCCTACCTGGGCAACCTGGTTCCGGAGCTGGCGGCCAAGTCGATGCCTTGCGGCACTCAGGTGATCACCACCGCGCCACTCGGGGATGAGTTGGCCAAGACCCTACTGCCGCAGGATTACTGCGTAGAGGACTGCAACTACTTGCTCGACTACTATCGCCTTACCAGTGACAAGCGCCTGATCTTCGGCGGCGGCGTGGTGTATGGCGCGCGCGACCCGGCGAACATCGAAGCAATCATCCGCCCGAAGATGCTCAAGGCCTTCCCGCAACTCAAGGATGTGAAGATCGACTACGCCTGGACCGGCAACTTCCTGCTGACCCTGTCGCGCTTGCCGCAGGTCGGGCGCCTGGGTGACAACATCTACTACTCGCAGGGCTGCAGCGGTCATGGCGTGACGTACACCCACTTGGCGGGCAAGGTCCTGGCGGAAGCGCTGAGAGGCCAGGCAGAGCGCTTCGATGCGTTTGCCGACCTGCCGCACTACCCATTCCCAGGCGGGCAACTGCTGCGTACGCCGTTCGCGGCACTGGGGGCCTGGTATTACGGGCTGCGGGATAAGCTGGGGTTCTGACAATACAGCGGGAGCCGGTTCGCCGGCTCTTCCAGCAGGTTTTCCGAATCCCGGAAACAAAAAACCCCGGTCTTTCGACCAGGGTCTTTGCTATCGGATCAAAGTAGCCAGAGGCTTTCTTTGTGCTTCAAGGCGTTCAGTGGGCCTTGAAACAGATATGGCGCAGCGGACGGGACTCGAACCCGCGACCCCCGGCGTGACAGGCCGGTATTCTAACCGACTGAACTACCGCTGCGTATCGCTTGACCGGCCGAGTAAAACCCCTCAACCGTCTTTAAACATCTGACTGATCAGCGTTGGCTGTTCAATCTCAAACCCGAAAAATCAGGCCTGGAAAATATGGCGCAGCGGACGGGACTCGAACCCGCGACCCCCGGCGTGACAGGCCGGTATTCTAACCGACTGAACTACCGCTGCGCGTCGGTGCAACCTTTAACGTTGCGTCTTGCCCCAAGGGCAAAACTCTCAAGAAGTGGTGGGTGATGACGGGATCGAACCGCCGACCCTCTGCTTGTAAGGCAGATGCTCTCCCAGCTGAGCTAATCACCCTTTGCTTCGTTGAGGCCGCGAAATTTACGCAGGTAGCGGACCTAAGTCAATAGCAGGATTGAGTTTTTTTCAAAACAGCTCCGAGTTGCAAGCTTCAAGCGACAAGTTAAAAGCCACCACAATCCGCCCTCACTTGCAGCGTGTTACTTGAAGCTGCTCTTCACTGCTCATAGACCATCTTCTTGCTCATGCCACCGTCCACCACAAACTCTTGCCCGGTAACGAACCCCGCTTGGCGCGACAGCAGCCATGCCACCATCGCCGCCACGTCCTCTACCGTACCCACCCTGCCCGCCGGATGCTGGGCATGATCGGCATCAGTCAAAGGTTCGGCACGCCGCGCAGCGGGATCACGGGCATCAATCCAGCCAGGGCTGACCGCATTCACCCGCACTTCCGGCCCGAGGCTCATCGCCAAGGCGTGAGTGAGCGCCAACAGGCCGCCCTTGCTCGCCGCATAAGCCTCGGTATCCGGCTCCGACTGACGGGCCCGGGTCGACGCCAGGTTGACGATAGCCCCGCCGTGGGCCCGCAGGTAGGGCGCACAGTGCTTGGCCAGCAACATTGGCCCACTGAGGTTAACGGCCAGCACACGGTTCCAGTAAGCCAGGTCAAGGCTTTCCAGGGTGATATTGTGCGGATCGGCCACCGCAGCGTTACAGACCAATGCGTCCAAACGACCGAATTGCCCGAGGACTTCGGCGACCCCTTGGGCCACCTGTTTCTCGTCAGCCACATCCATGGTGATAAACCAGGCATTCTCGCCCAGCACCTTGGACACCTTGGAGCCGCGCTCGCGGTCCAGATCGGTCAAGACCACCTGCCAGCCTTCGCTGATCAGCCACGCGGCAATCCCGAGGCCAATGCCCCGCGCCGCGCCCGTCACCAGGGCGACGCGCCCATTACTGGCCGTTGCGGCCTCCATGGACCACTCGATCACAAGGCAGCCAGCCCGCGAGCCAGGTCAGCCTGCAGATCAGCGACGTCTTCCAGGCCTACCGCGATACGGATCAGGCTGTCTCGGATGCCCGCCGCTTCACGCTCCTGCGGCGCCAGGCGACCATGTGAGGTGGTGCTTGGGTGAGTGATGGTGGTCTTGCTGTCACCCAGGTTGGCGGTGATGGAGATCAGGCGGGTCGCATCGATAAAGCGCCAGGCGCCCTCTTTGCCGCCCTTCACCTCGAAACTCACCACGGCGCCGAAACCCCGTTGCTGACGCTGGGCCAGTTCGTGCTGCGGATGGCTCTTGAGGCCGGCGTAATGCACTTTCTCGATACCGTCCTGCTGCTCCAGCCACTCGGCCAGTGCCTGGGCGTTGGCACAATGGGCCTTCATCCGCAGGTTGAGGGTTTCCAGACCCTTGAGGAAGATCCAGGCGTTGAACGGGCTCAGGGTCGGGCCAGCGGTGCGCAAGAAGCCCACCACTTCCTTCATCTGCTCGCCGCGACCGGCAACCACGCCACCCATGCAACGGCCCTGACCGTCGATGAACTTGGTGGCCGAGTGCACCACAATGTCTGCACCCAGCTTCAGCGGCTGCTGCAAGGCAGGCGTGCAGAAGCAGTTGTCGACCACCAGCATCGCGCCTTTGGCGTGCGCCACTTCGGACAATGCGGCGATATCCACCAACTCGGCCAGCGGATTGGACGGCGACTCGACGAACAACAGCTTGGTGTTGGACTTGATGGCCGCATCCCAGCCGGACAAATCCGCCAGGGGCACGTAGTCCACTTCAATGCCGAAGCGCTTGAAGTACTTTTCGAACAGGCTGATGGTCGAACCAAACACGCTGCGCGATACCAGCACGTGGTCGCCGGCACTGCACAGGCTCATCACCACCGCCAGGATGGCAGCCATGCCAGTCGCTGTGGCCACCGCCTGCTCGGCGCCCTCCAGCGCTGCGATACGCTCTTCGAAGGCACGCACGGTCGGGTTCGTATAACGCGAATACACGTTGCCCGGCACCTCACCGGCAAAGCGCGCAGCGGCGTCGGCAGCGGTACGGAACACGTAGCTGGACGTGAAGAACATCGGGTCACCGTGCTCACCTTCCGGAGTGCGGTGCTGGCCGGCGCGCACAGCCAGGGTGTCGAACGCTACGCCATCGAGGTCGCTGTCCAACCGACCGGCATCCCATTCCTGACTCATGCTGCGACTCCTTACTCAATTCTTTATTTAAGATACAAAACCGGCCCCTCAGGGCCGGTGTTCACTCAGTTGTTGTACAGATCGATGATCGCGCTGACCGCCTGGGTCTTGATCTTCGAGGAGTCGTTACGCGCCTGCTCGATCTTGTTCAGGTAGGTTTCATCGACATCACCGGTCACGTACTTGCCGTCGAACACGGCGCAGTCGAACTGCTCGATCTTGATCTTGCCACCGCCGACCGCTTCGATCAGGTCCGGCAGGTCCTGATAGATCAGCCAGTCGGCGCCGATCAGGTCCGCCACGTCCTGGGTGGTGCGGTTGTGGGCGATCAGTTCGTGGGCGCTCGGCATGTCGATACCGTACACGTTCGGGTAACGCACGGCTGGTGCGGCGGAACAGAAGTACACATTCTTCGCGCCGGCTTCGCGGGCCATCTGGATGATCTGCTTGCACGTGGTGCCACGCACGATGGAGTCATCCACCAGCATGACGTTCTTGCCGCGGAACTCCAGTTCGATTGCGTTGAGCTTCTGGCGTACCGACTTCTTGCGCGCCGCCTGGCCCGGCATGATGAACGTACGGCCGATGTAACGGTTCTTCACGAAGCCTTCGCGGAACTTGACGCCCAGATGGTTGGCCAGCTCCAGCGCAGCGGTACGGCTGGTGTCCGGAATCGGGATGACCACGTCGATATCGTGCTCAGGACGCTCGCGCAGGATCTTCTCGGCCAGTTTCTCGCCCATGCGCAGACGTGCTTTGTAAACCGAAACGCCATCGATGATCGAATCCGGACGCGCCAGGTAGACATGTTCGAAGATGCACGGGGTGAGTTTCGGGGCAACGGCGCACTGGCGGGTATGCAGCTTGCCATCTTCGGTGATGTACACCGCTTCGCCCGGCGCCAGGTCGCGGATCAGGGTGAAGCCCAACACGTCCAGGGATACGCTTTCAGAAGCGATCATGTACTCGACGCCTTCGTCGGTGTGACGCTGGCCGAACACGATAGGACGGATACCGTGGGGGTCGCGGAACCCGACGATGCCATAACCGGTGACCATGGCCACGACGGCGTAACCGCCGACACAACGGTTGTGCACGTCGGTGACGGCAGCGAACACGTCCTCTTCGGTCGGCTGGAGCTTGCCGCGCTGGGCCAGCTCGTGAGCAAACACGTTGAGCAACACTTCCGAGTCGGAGCTGGTGTTGACGTGGCGCAGGTCAGATTCGTAAATCTCCTTGGCCAATTGCTCAACATTGGTCAGGTTACCGTTGTGCGCCAGCGTGATGCCGTAAGGCGAGTTGACGTAGAACGGTTGAGCTTCGGCCGAAGTCGAGCTACCGGCCGTCGGGTAACGCACATGACCAATACCCATGTGCCCAACAAGGCGCTGCATGTGACGCTGATGAAACACGTCACGCACCAGGCCATTGTCCTTGCGCAGGAATAACCGGCCGTCATGGCTGGTCACAATACCGGCAGCGTCCTGGCCGCGGTGCTGGAGGACGGTTAGCGCGTCATACAGCGCCTGATTGACGTTCGACTTACCGACGATACCGACGATGCCACACATGCGACGCAACCCCTACTTAATGAATCTTGACTGAACACAACTTACTGAGGCGTTTTGGCCGGTAAGAGGTGCTCCTTGAACGGAAGGTCAGCGGGTACGCTGATTCCGCTGGCCAGCCACTGACTGCTCCACCCCAATATGAGGTTCTTGGACCAATCTGCAACCAATAGAAATTTTGGCACGAGTACCGACTCCTGCCACCACGAATCCTGCTGTACCGGCCCAAGGCTCAACAGCCCGACCGCCACGACCACCAGCAACGCGCCACGCGCAGCGCCGAAGGCCATGCCGAGAAATCGATCGGTCCCGGAGAGGCCGGTGACACGTATCAACTCGCCGATAAGATAATTGATCATTGCTCCCACCAGCAGCGTGGCGATGAACATGATGGCACAGCCCGCGATGACGCGAGCCGAAGGTGTCTCGATGTATCCGGCCAGGTAAACCGACAATGAACCGCCGAACATCCAGGCTACGACTCCTGCGATGATCCAGGTCAGCAACGACAGTGCTTCTTTT
The DNA here is from genome assembly GCF_023242545.1 of Pseudomonas sp. MWU13-2517. Taxonomy (NCBI): domain Bacteria; kingdom Pseudomonadati; phylum Pseudomonadota; class Gammaproteobacteria; order Pseudomonadales; family Pseudomonadaceae; genus Pseudomonas; species Pseudomonas sp. MWU13-2517. Next base: position 246,413 of record NZ_JALMFA010000009.1, read on the forward strand.
ACGAAGCCGCGGCTTAGACTGATCAAAGCGGAGATGGCGACGATTGCAACGATCGCCCAATCAACCCAGGTAAATGGCACAGTGCAGCCTACGTACGGATAAGGCGGCGCATTTTAGCAGAGCGCCGGGCTATCGGTAAGCGGTGATTGTCAGTGCCTTGCAAATCAGTAGTTGGGGGCGAGAAATTCCGATCTCAACCCCACCACAAAACGAAAAGTGGGGGCGGACTTGCTCGCGAACGCGTAGGTCAGCAACAACTAAGTCAACTGATCTACCGCATTCGCGAGCAAGCCCGCCCCCACATTTGAACCGCATTGCCAAGCGGCGTCGGCCGTTGTTCAGCCGCGCTCAGGCTGGAAACGCGTGACGAAACCCTTGAGGTTTTGCTGGCGATCCAGCATATCGCGTAGACGATCCGCCTCGGCACGCTCGATCAGCGGCCCGATAAACACGCGATTCTTACCGTCGGCACTACGGATATACGCGTTATACCCCTGGCTGCGCAGCTTCTTCTGCAAGGCATCGGCGCCTTCACGGTTGCCCAGGCTGGCCACTTGAATCGACCAACTCACCGGCAAGCCATTCGGATCGATGCGGCTCTGGCCCACATCCGGCTTGCCAGGCGCAGCAGGCTGCGGTGCGACCGGCTTTGGCGCAGGCGCGGGCACGGCTGGCTTGGCGGCGGCGACTGGCGCTGCCGGTGCCGGCTTGACCACTGGCACGCTCGGCTGCACCGGCATCGTCGGAGCCTGTTGCGCCGCCACTTCAGCATCGCTCGGCACCGGTTCTTCTTCAGGCAACGCCTGCGGCTCAGGCACCACCACCGGCTCGACCTGAACCTGCGGCATCACCGGAGCCTGAGGCGCAGCAGGTGCCTCGACAACCACCTGGCGTTGTTCGTCCTGACGGGAAAACAGCATCGGCAGAAAAATCACCGCCAACGCCACCAATACCAGGGCTCCAACCATTCGCTGCTTGTATGCGCTATCCAGTAATGCCATCTGCAGCTTCCTCCGTGGAGCGCCGGGACAACCACTCGAGCGCCTCGGCAACACAATAAAATGATCCGAACAACAGAATCTCGTCCTCGGCCGTAGCCACCGCACATTGCGCTTCGAGCGCGGCGGTGACGCTTGCATACGACGCCACAGGCGCGCCAAGGTTCTGCAACGCCACTTCCAGCTCGGCTGCCGGACGACTGCGCGGGGTATCCAGCGGCGCTACCGCCCAAGCCTGGACACTGCTCGACAATGGCGCAACCACACCGTCCAGGTCCTTATCGGCCAACAAACCGAACACCGCCAGGCGGCGACCGGCCGGCGGGCTAAGCGACAGGCGCCGCGCCAGGTATTCAGCCGCATGCGGGTTATGCCCCACATCCAGCAGCAGGTTCAGGCGCTTACCTTCCCAGTTGAACGTACGACGGTCCAGACGCCCGACCACACGGGTCGCCAGCAACGTCTCGGCGATCTGCCCGGCATCCCATGGCAGATCCAGCAACAGATAGGCCTGCAGCGCGAGTGCGGCGTTTTCCATCGGCAGGTTCAGCATCGGCAGATCGCGCAGCTCAACACTCTGCCCCCGGGCATCACGCCCGCGCCAGTGCCAATGCCCGGCGCCTATCTCAAGGTTGAATTCGCGCCCACGCAGGAAAAACGGGCAATCCAGCTCGCGCACTTTGTCCAGCAAGGTGTGTGGCGGGTCCAGATCACCGCACAGTGCAGGCCTGCCCTGACGGAAGATCCCGGCCTTCTCAAAGGCCACGGACTCACGGGTATTGCCCAGGTAATCGGCGTGATCCACGCCAATACTGGTCACCAGCGCCAGGTCGGCATCCACCACGTTGACCGTGTCCAGACGCCCACCCAGGCCAACCTCCAGAACAACCACATCCAACTGCGCACGCTCGAACAGCCAGAACGCCGCCAGGGTGCCCATCTCGAAATACGTCAGGGAAATCTCGCCGCGCCCCGCATCCAGTGCGGTGAAGGCTTCACAGAGTTGCTCGTCGGTGGCTTCGACACCATTGATCTGCACCCGCTCGTTGTAACGCAGCAAGTGCGGCGAGCTGTACACGCCGACCTTCAGCCCTTGGGCCTGAAGCAACGCCGCGACAAAGGCACAGGTAGAGCCTTTGCCGTTGGTGCCGGTCACCGTGATGACACGCGGTGCCGGCCGTCCCAACCCAAGGCGGGCCGCTACCTGCTGCGAGCGCTCCAGGCCCATGTCGATGGCTGACGGATGCAACTGCTCAAGGTAGGCGAGCCATTCGCCAAGGGTACGCTGGGTCATAGGTTTGCTGGCACCGGCGGAACAACGACAGGTTCGACTTTAGGCGCGACGTACACAGGCGTCGGCAGGCCCATCATTTGTGCCAGCAGGTTGCCCAGGCGCGGACGCAGCTCAGCGCGCGGGATGATCAGGTCGATCGCACCGTGCTCCAGCAGGAACTCACTGCGCTGGAAGCCTTCCGGCAGTTTTTCACGCACGGTCTGCTCGATTACACGCGGGCCGGCAAACCCGATCAGGGCCTTGGGTTCGCCGACGATCACGTCACCCAGCATCGCCAGGCTGGCGGACACACCGCCGTAGACCGGGTCGGTCAGTACGGAGATGAACGGGATACCTTCTTCACGCAGACGCGCCAATACCGCAGAGGTCTTGGCCATTTGCATCAGGGAAATCAGGGCTTCCTGCATGCGCGCACCGCCGGAGGCGGCGAAGCAGATCATCGGGCAACGATTTTCCAGGGCATAGTTGGCTGCGCGAACAAAGCGCTCGCCAACGATGGCGCCCATGGAGCCGCCCATGAAGGAGAATTCGAAGGCCGAAACGACCACCGGCATGCCCAGCAGCTTGCCGCTGACGGAAACCAAGGCGTCTTTCTCACCGGTCTGCTTCTGTGCAGCGGTCAGGCGGTCTTTGTACTTCTTGCCGTCGCGGAACTTGAGACGGTCAACCGGCTCCAGGTCCGCACCCAGTTCGGCACGACCATCGGCGTCCAGGAAGATATCGATGCGCGCGCGCGCGCCAATACGCATGTGGTGGTTGCACTTGGGGCAAACGTCCAGGGTCTTTTCCAGCTCGGGACGGTACAGCACCGCGTCGCAGGACGGGCACTTGTGCCACAGACCTTCAGGAACCGAGCTTTTCTTCACCTCGGAACGCATGATCGAAGGGATCAGTTTGTCTACTAACCAGTTGCTCATGCTTTCTTTCTCCAGTACCGGTGGCTTGAACACAGCCCCGCGTATGCCCTTGAGCTAAATTCATATGTGGCGATGACACAGACTGGACGGGGTCAGACGTTCGACCTGCCATTTCCCGCCTGTATCCTCAGCCTTCCAGACAACCTGCCAGTGCAGGGTTGCCACTTCATTTCCGGGCCACCCACAGGCGGCGCCGGGCTGTTTTACACAGTGGTAGTTATGGACGGCGGCAGACTGCCAGCCGTCACATCCCGCCACTGCTGTTGCGCACGGCCTGCATGAATGCGCGAATCTTGCTGTGATCCTTGATGCCCCTGCCCTGCTCCACACCGCCACTGACATCCACGGCATACGGCCGAACCTGGGCGATTGCTGCCCCGACATTCCCGGGATTAAGCCCCCCGGCCAGGATAATCGGCTTGCTCAACCCTTCAGGAATCAGCGACCAGTCGAACGCTTCACCAGTCCCCCCGGGCACGCCCTCAACATAGGTGTCCAGGAGAATCCCGCGGGCACCGGTATAGGCAGCACACGCGGCGGCGATATCATCCCCGGCCTTGACGCGCAGCGCCTTGATATAAGGACGCTGGTAGCTTTCGCATTCATCCGGACTTTCGTCACCGTGAAACTGCAGCATGTCCAGCGGCACGGCATCCAGGGTTTCGTTGAGTTCGCAACGGCTGGCGTTGACGAACAACCCCACCGTGGTCACGAACGGCGGCAGCGCAGCGATGATCGCCCGCGCCTGCAGCACATTCACCGCCCTTGGGCTTCTGGCGTAGAACACGAAACCAATGGCGTCGGCCCCCGCCTCGACTGCCGCCAGCGCGTCTTCTATGCGGGTAATCCCGCAAATCTTGCTGCGAACGGCTGACATGTCGTGGAAACCTCAGGGTTGGACCGAGAAAGTCCCGGATGTTAACAAAAGCTTTTCCGGGCGTCAGCCGCCAAGTTCGCTGAAGCCCGTGAGGAAGTGCGGCCCGATGAACCGCTCCGGCAGTTCGAACTCGTCGCGGTACTCCACACCCACCAGGTACAGTCCGAACGGATGCGCCGTTACCCCCCCGGTGCGACGGATGCGGCTTTCCAACACTTCCCTGGCCCACTCCACCGGGCGCTCACCGGCGCCGATGGTCATCAGCACGCCGGCAATATTGCGCACCATGTGGTGCAAAAAAGCGCCGGCGCGGATATCCAGCACGATCATCTTGCCGTGACGCGTCACCCGCAGGTGATGGACCTCCTTGATCGGCGACTTGGCCTGACACTGCCCGGCCCTGAACGCACTGAAATCATGCACACCCACCAGATGTTGCGCGGCCTCGGCCATACGCTCGGTATCCAGCGGGCGGTGGTTCCAGGTGATTTCTTCGTTGAGGTGCGCCGGGCGGATCTGATCGTTGTAGATCACATAACGGTAGCGCCGGGCAATGGCCTTGAAGCGCGCATGGAAGTGCGCAGGCATGACCTTGGCCCAACTGACACTGATGTCATGGGGCAAATTGATATTGGCCCCCATCACCCATGCCTTCATCGAGCGCTCGGCCTGGGTGTCGAAGTGCACCACCTGGCCGCAGGCGTGTACACCGGCATCGGTACGCCCGGCGCACATCAGCGACACAGGTGAGTCAGCGACCTTCGACAACGCGTTTTCCAACGTTTCCTGCACGGTCAGCACACCGGAGGCCTGGCGCTGCCAGCCGCGATAACGCGAACCTTTGTATTCCACGCCCAAGGCGATGCGATGAAAGCCTGCGGCCGCCATTTCGGCGGCCGCGTTATCTATATTTGCCAAGAACTGAGAGCCCGATGAGTTGCGCAAAGGCTGCCATTATAAGGAAGCAGGTCCGCGCCAGGCGCTTTTTTTGTGATGAGGGAACGTGCGCCCTCATCACCCAAAGCAAACGATTGGATTAAGCCAGTCGCCCGAGCATCTCTTTGGCTTCACCGCGCTGGGCTTCATCACCTTCGGTCAGCACTTCGGACAGAATGTCCCGTGCGCCGTCCGCATCCCCCATGTCGATATAAGCCTGGGCCAAGTCCAGCTTGGTCGCGACCTCATTCGTACCGGAAAGGAAGTCGAACTCAGGTTCGTCACCGCCCAATGCAGCATCTTGCGCCGTGAAGGTAGGCTCGATAGGCGGATGTTCCAGACTCTGGGACAGACGATCGAGTTCGGCGTTTACGTCGCCCAGTTCTGCTGCAAAAGCATCGGGTTTGGCCGCCGGCGAGGCAACAGGTTCGTCCCCCAGGGACAGGTCGAAGTCTGCCGGCAGGTCGAAATCGTCCAGTGCGGCAGGCGTCAGAGTCGGAGGCTCAACCGCCGACACGTCCTTCATCGAGTCCTCAAGCCCCGAGAGGAAATCGTCATCGGACTGCGAGGATGGCGGATCAAGCTGCAGATCCAGGTCGAAGTCCGACAGATCGTCTGCGCCGTTCTTGGCTTCAGTCTGCTGCTGCAGAAGCGCCTCGAATGTCTGCTGATCAGCCTTGATCTCGGCCGGCGATGCCGCTTCCAGATCGTCCAGGCTCAAGTCAAAATCCGTGTCGAACGGCTCTGGCTCGGGAGTTGACGGGGCAGGCTTGTCCTCCAGCAGATCCTTGACGTACTGGGCATCCAGCGCCGCCGCCGCGACGGCAGCGCTGACACCCGCCGCCAATACGGCCATGGCCGGGAAACGGCTCTTGAGCTGCTCAACCTGGGCATGGTTTTCACCATTGGCCACCAATTGACGCTCTTGAGTGACGAAGCCGTCCTTGTCGCTTTGCAGGCCGTAGACCTCCATCAGCTTCAAACGCAGGTCGCTGCGCTTGGGCTCATATTTGATCGCCTGCTCCAGGATGTCCGCGGCCTGGTTCAAGTGGCCACGATCAATATGGGATTGGGCCTGGGCCAACGCGTCACTGGAGTTAGCCGGGGCCACGGCCACGGCTAACGGGGCCAGCACGGAAGCCACTGTGGGTGCCACAACGGGCTCAACCACCGGTGCAGGGGCTGGAGCCGCCGTCAGCTTGACGCTCGGCGGCGGCACTTCGAGACCTTCAAAGCTGTCGGGAGGCAGGTCATGGTCCATATCCGGCGCGAACACCGGCTCTTCAGCCAACGCCCGCGCCATGCGCAGGTGTTTTTCTTCCTCGCGTCGGGCATTGCGATGGCGCGCCCACAGCAACAGAAGCAGCAACACCACCAAACCTGCCGCCCCGCCCACCACACCGAGCACAATCGGATTGGTCAGCAGTTCGTTGAACGGCCCTTCGGTGCTGGCCGGCGCCGCGCCAGGCTTGTTCGCTTCAGCTTTGGTCGCCTCCGGCGCCGGGGCCACGGACGCCACAGGCTCCGTAGGTGCAGCGGCGGCAGCGGTGGCAGCGGCGGGCTCACCTGGCAACTGAGCAGGAATCGCTGCCGTCACAGGCGCGGCCGGGTCGGCTTTTTCGGCCTGCAACCGTGCCAACTGATCGTTTTTCAGCTGAATCAGCTTTTGCAATTTGTCCAACTGGCTTTGCAGGTCCGCCGCACGGCTTTTCAGCTCAGCATTGTCGCGACGGGTCGTGTCCAGCTGTTCCTGGGTCATCGCCAGCTTGTCGCTCAAGCCACGGTTGTCACCCGCATTACCCTTGGCACCTTTTTTCGCGGACTCGGCCGAGACCAGGCTCAGGTTGTCCTTGCCAGTGGTGCTCGACGGCGCATTGCCCGCCTGGGTGCGCTTGGTGGCGTCCAGTTGAGGCTTGCCTGTCGCTTGACGGGACGCGGTACGGCGCCCCTGCCGCCAGGCGGTGTTTTGCGCGCTCACTTCAGCGATTGCTTGGGGCTGCGGCAGGCTGGTCGCTTGCACGCGGTCCGGCAGGCGCAGGACCTGGCCGGTTTTCAGACGGTTGATATTGCCATCGATAAAAGCGTCGGGGTTGAGCGCCTGGATCGCTAGCATCGTTTGCTGGATCGACGCGCCGTTGCGATTCTTCTCGGCAATTTCCCACAAAGTATCGCGGGGTGTGGTCGTGTGCTGGGCAGGCTTGCTGGCAGCGGGTGCCGCGCCTGCCGGTGCGCTCAAGCGCGGGGCGGGTGCACCGGCGACAGGGGCTGGCTGATCGAACTTGGCCGGATCAAGCAACACGCTGTAGTCGCGCATCAGGCGGCCATTGGGCCATTGCACCTGCAACAGGAAACGGATGTAGGAATCCGGCAGCGGCTTGTTGGACGTGACGCGCACGACGCTGCGGCCATTAGGGTTGACCACCGGAGTGAACGTCAGGTCATCGAGAAACGCCTGGCGGTCCACGCCCGCATCCACAAACGCCTGGGACGAAGCCAGGCTCGGCGTGATCTCGGAAGCGGTGAGGCCACCGACATCGAGCAATTCGATTTCCACCGACAGCGGCTGGTTCAGCTTCGACTTGAGGGTCATTTCCCCAAGCTGGAGCGCCTGCGCCATACCGGAGGACAGCGCCGAGGCGGCCGCTATAGCTAACACCAGTTTGCGAACTTGAACCATAGCCTCATCCTTTGTTTGAACACTCCCCGGCCTGCGAGAAGGTTGGTAACCGCTGCCATAAGGCATGGCGAGCCGATAGGTCACCGACGCACTTCTATTGCGCTTCGGGCCAAGCATAGCGCTTAGTTAGAATCAATCTACAAATTGCCGCCAAGTATCTTTTACACAAGGCCTTTTATCAACAACTGCGCCAGCTGTACGGCGTTGAGGGCCGAGCCCTTGCGTACGTTATCTGACGTCAGCCACAGATTTAGTTCCGCAGGGTCGTCCACGCCTGCGCGAACCCGTCCTACGTACACCACATCCTGGCCGACTGCATCGCCCACAGCCGTTGGGTAGTCACCCTCCTCCACAAGCTCGATTCCAGGCGCTGCGTCCAGTGCACGATTGACGGCGCCAAGGTCGACCGGCGCACCCAACTGCAACGACACAGTCAGGCTATCGCCAAAAAACACCGGGGCTTGAACGCAGGTCGCGGAAATCTTCAGTAAAGGTGTTTCCAGTAACGCTCGCAGCTCGTGTACGAGACGTTTTTCCAGAGCGGTATGACCTTGGCTATCCGGGGTGCCGACTTGCGCCAACAGGTTGAAGGCCATTTGCCGATCAAAAAACTGCGGTTCCAGCGGTCGCACATTCAAAAGCTCAGCGGTTTGCCGGGCCAGCTCGCTGACGGCCTCGCGGCCCTGCGCAGACACCGCCAGGCTGGCGGTAACGCTGACGCGCTGAATATCCAGCACACCGCGCAATGGCGCGAGCACCACGGCCAGGTTGGTAGCTGAGGGGCTTGGGCTGCCGAGCTGGAAGGGCTTTTTCAAACCCTCGAGGACATGGGCATTGGCTTCCGGCACAACCTGAGGCGCCTGATCGCTCGGCAAGGCACCCGACAGGTCGATCACCGAGCAACCGGCTGCCGTGGCGCGCGGAGCGAAACTCAGGGTTACCGCCGGACCTGCCGCAAAGAACGCCAGCTGAGCCTTACTGAAGTCGAACTCATCGACCTCCTTGACCCGCACATTCTTGCCGCGAAACGGCACCGAGGCGCCGGCGGAGTTGCTGCCCGCCAGCAGATACAGGGTGCCCACCGGAAAATCCAGCTCTTCGAGAATCTGCACCAGGGTCTCACCCACGGTGCCGGTAGCGCCGATCACGGCAATTTCAAAGGTCTGGGTCATGGGGGCTTGCCTCGGGCATTGCAGGGGGAGCGGCACTTTACCGGGTGACCGGGGGTGAGGCAATTGACCTGAGGGTTGCGGTGTGGCGAATGCTCCTCCGCGAGCAGGCCCGTTCCCACACTTGATCGCATTTCAACTGAAGCAACTCAGTCGAACAGGGACGCGGGCTTGCTCGCGAAGAGGCCCTTAAGGGCAATAAAAAACCCGCGCCTGTCACCAGTCGCGGGCTTTTCGTACAGCCATGAACGATCAACGTTCCAGCAAGATCCGCAGCATGCGACGCAGCGGTTCGGCCGCGCCCCACAACAGCTGGTCGCCAACGGTGAAGGCACCGAGGAACTGGCTGCCCATGTTCAGCTTGCGCAGACGGCCCACCGGTACATTCAGGGTGCCGGTGACCTTGGTCGGGCTCAGCTCCTGCATGCTGATATCGCGATTGTTCGGCACCAGCTTGACCCACGGGTTGTGCTGGCTGATCAACGCTTCGATATCCGCGATCGGCACATCTTTGTTCAGCTTGATGGTCAGCGCCTGGCTGTGGCAACGCATGGCGCCAATGCGCACGCAGATACCGTCCACCGGGATCGGGCTCTTGAAACGGCCCAGGATCTTGTTGGTTTCGGCCTGCGCCTTCCACTCTTCGCGGCTCTGGCCGTTCGGCAATTCCTTGTCGATCCACGGGATCAGGCTGCCGGCCAACGGTACGCCGAAATTCTCGGTCGGGTACGCATCGCTGCGCATGGCTTCGGCCACGCGACGGTCAATGTCGAGAATCGCACTGGCAGGGTCTGCCAGTTGATCGGCGACAGCAGCATGGGTCGCACCCATCTGCTTGATCAGCTCACGCATGTTCTGCGCGCCGGCACCGGACGCCGCCTGATAGGTCATGGCGCTCATCCACTCGACCAGGCCCGCTTCGAACAAGCCACCCAGGCCCATCAGCATCAGGCTGACGGTGCAATTGCCGCCCACGTAGTTCTTGGTGCCGGCATCCAGTTGCTGATCGATGACCTTGCGGTTCACCGGGTCAAGGATGATCACGGCATCGTCCTGCATACGCAGGCTCGACGCGGCGTCGATCCAGTAACCCTGCCAGCCGGCCTCGCGCAGCTTGGGGAAGACTTCGCTGGTGTAGTCGCCACCTTGGCAGGTCAAAATCACGTCGAGGGTTTTCAGCTCTTCAATGCTGTAGGCGTCCTTGAGCGGAGCAATATCCTTGCCCACTGACGGCCCTTGGCCACCCACGTTCGAAGTGGTGAAAAACACCGGTTCAATAAGATCGAAATCCTGCTCTTCCAGCATCCGCTGCATGAGCACGGAACCGACCATACCGCGCCAACCGATCAGACCTACACGTTTCATCGCAACTGCACCTTGTTAAAAAGTGGGCCGCCTTGCAGCAACAACTGCAAGTGGGCCCGAGAGATTACAGATTCCGCAGCGCGGCGACTACTGCGTCGCCCATTTCTTGCGTCCCGACCCTGGTGCAACCCTGCGACCAGATGTCGCCGGTACGCAGCCCCTGGTCCAGCACCAGGCTCACGGCTTTCTCGATGGCGTCTGCCGCATCGGCAAGGTTGAAGCTGTAACGCAGCATCATCGACACCGACAAAATGGTCGCCAGCGGGTTGGCAATGCCCTGGCCCGCGATATCCGGTGCCGAACCGTGGCACGGCTCGTACATACCCTTGTTGTGGGTGTCCAGGGACGCCGACGGCAGCATGCCGATGGAGCCGGTGAGCATCGACGCCTGGTCGGACAGGATGTCGCCGAACAGGTTGTCGGTGACGATCACGTCAAACTGCTTCGGTGCGCGTACCAGTTGCATGGCGGCGTTGTCGACGTACATGTGGCTCAGTTCGACATCCGGGTAGTCCTTGGCCACTTCTTCGACGATTTCACGCCACAGCTGGCTGGACGCCAATACGTTGGCCTTGTCCACCGAGCACACCTTCTTGCCACGCACGCGGGCCATGTCGAAGCCGACGCGGGCGATACGGCGGATTTCACTCTCGCTGTAGGGCAGCGTGTCGTAAGCCTGGCGCTCACCATTCTCCAGTTCGCGCACGCCACGTGGCGAGCCAAAGTAGATACCGCCGGTCAGCTCACGCACGATCAGGATATCCAGGCCCGATACCACTTCCGGCTTCAGGCTCGACGCATCGGCCAGTTGCGGGTAGAGGATCGCCGGGCGCAGGTTGCCGAACAGGCCCAGTTGCGCGCGGATTTTCAGCAGGCCGCGCTCCGGGCGGATGTCACGCTCGATCTTGTCCCACTTCGGGCCACCTACGGCGCCGAGCAACACCGCGTCGGCAGCACGAGCACGGTCCAGGGTCTCGTCGGCCAGCGGCACGCCGTGCTTGTCGATGGCGGCACCGCCAATCACGTCGTGGCTCAATTCGAAGCCCAGGCTGTACTTGGTGTTGGCCAATTCCAGAACCTTGACCGCTTCGGCCATGATTTCCGGACCAATACCGTCGCCAGGGAGAATCAGAATCTGCTTGCTCATGGGTTCCTCATTTCATCAAGCGACCCGCCCATGGGCAGGTCGGGGAAAATTGATCAGCGCTCGGCCCACACCACCAGCACATCGGTGCTGAAGGTGCCGTCGGCTTGAATTTCGTAGTAATCGCGCACTTCCTGGCCCATCGCCTGTTGCAGCTCAAGGATCGCGGTACGCAAGGCCTGAGGCGTGCGCATGCGCTCGACCCAGGAGGTGTATTCCAGCCGCAGGCGCTGGCGACTGCTGTTGCGTACATGCAGGCCAGCTTCGCTGAGCTGGCGCATCCACTCGGCGGCGGAGTAATCGCGCACGTGACTGGTGTCGCGCAGTACCTCGACGGTTTGCAGGTAAGTGTCCAACAGCGGGCTGCCCGGTGACAAGACGTCGACAAACGCCGCCACGCCGCCCGGCTTGAGCACCCGGCGCACTTCACGCAGGGCCAGGCCCAGGTCGCTCCAGTGGTGGGCCGAGTAGCGACTGAACACGAAGTCGAACTCGCCATCGGCAAACGGCAGGCGCTCGGCGGCGCCATGCACGGTGCGGATGTTGTCCAGGCCACGGTCTACCGCGGCAGCGGCGACCACATCGAGCATCTGTTGGGACAAGTCGTAGGCCACCACTTCCTTGACCAACGGCGCCACATGGAAGCTGACATGACCGGCGCCACACCCCAGATCCAGCAGTCGCGCGCCGCCCTGCCCGGCCAGTTCGGCCTGCAGCAGCGCAAATTCGGTACCTTGGGCGTGTACGGCACTGCTCAAGTAGGCGGAGGCTTGCTCGCCGAATTGTTTCTGCACGACTTGGGTGTGGGCGGTGCTGGTCATGGTGGTTTCCTTGGGACTTGCGTTGTGGGTACTGCCGCCTTCGCGAGCAAGCCCGCTCCCACATTTGATTGCCTTTCAACTGAAGAAACTCGGTTGAATGTGGGAGCGGGCTTGTTCGCGAAGCGGCCAGACCGGCTTACATCAAATCAGGCGTCGCGAAACAACCATGGTTGGCTCGCCCGGTGCCTGGCCTCAAACGCCGCAATTGCGTCGCCATCCTGCAAAGTCAGGCCGATGTCATCCAGACCGTTAAGCAGGCAGTGTTTGCGGAAGGCATCGACTTCGAAGTGGTACACCTTGCCATCCGGACGGGTCACCGTTTGCGCGGCCAGGTCGACGGTCAGTTGGTAGCCCACCTCGGCCTCCACTTGCTTGAACAGCTCATCCACTTCGGCATCGCTCAAGATGATCGGCAACAGGCCATTCTTGAAGCTGTTGTTGAAGAAGATATCGGCGTAACTCGGCGCGATAATGCTGCGAAAGCCATATTCTTCCAGGGCCCACGGCGCGTGTTCACGGCTGGAGCCACACCCGAAGTTTTCCCGGGCCAACAGCACGCTGGCACCTTGGTAACGCTCGGCGTTGAGCACGAAGTCCTTGTTCAGCGGGCGCTTGGAGTTGTCCTGGTAGGCGTAGCCCACGTCCAGGTAGCGCCACTCGTCGAACAGGTTGGGCCCGAAGCCGGTACGCTTGATCGACTTCAAAAACTGCTTGGGGATGATCTGGTCGGTGTCCACGTTGGCACGGTCCAACGGCGCGACTAAACCTGTGTGTTGTGTAAAAGCACGCATCGGGTATTCCTCAGATCAATTCGCGAACGTCGATGAAACGACCGTTGACGGCAGCCGCAGCGGCCATCGCCGGGCTGACCAGGTGGGTACGCCCGCCGGCGCCCTGACGCCCTTCGAAGTTACGGTTGGAGGTCGACGCGCAATGCTCGCCCGACTCCAAACGGTCCGGGTTCATCGCCAGGCACATGGAGCAGCCCGGCTCGCGCCATTCAAAACCGGCCTCGAGGAAAATCTTGTCCAGGCCTTCCGCCTCGGCTTGCGCCTTGACCAGGCCCGAGCCCGGCACCACGATCGCCTGCTTGATGGTCGAGGCCACTTTGCGGCCCTTGGCGATCACGGCAGCAGCGCGCAGGTCTTCGATCCGCGAATTGGTGCAGGAACCGATGAACACACGGTCCAACTGGATATCGGTGATTGCCTGGTTGGCCTTCAAGCCCATGTACTTCAACGCTCGTTCGATGGAGCCGCGCTTGACCAGGTCAGCTTCCTGGGCCGGGTCCGGCACGTTCTGGTCGACCGCGAGGACCATCTCAGGCGAAGTGCCCCAGCTGACTTGCGGCTTGATCTGGGCAGCGTCGAGTTCAACCACAGTGTCGAACACCGCGTCGGCGTCGGAGACCAGATCTTTCCAGGCTTGCACAGCAGCATCCCAATCGGCGCCCTGCGGGGCGAATGGACGGCCCTTCACGTATTCAATGGTTTTTTCGTCCGCCGCCACCATGCCCACGCGGGCACCGGCTTCGATGGACATGTTGCAGATGGTCATGCGGCCTTCGATGGACAGATCACGAATGGCGCTGCCGGCGAACTCGATGGCATGGCCGTTACCGCCGGCGGTGCCGATCTTGCCGATCACGGCAAGCACGATGTCCTTGGCGGTCACGCCAAACGGCAGCTTGCCTTCGACCCGCACCAACATGTTCTTCATCTTCTTGGCGACCAGGCACTGGGTGGCGAACACATGTTCCACCTCGGAAGTGCCGATGCCATGGGCCAAAGCGCCGAACGCGCCATGGGTTGACGTGTGGGAGTCACCGCAGACCACGGTCATGCCGGGCAAGGTGGCACCCTGCTCCGGGCCGATCACATGCACGATGCCTTGACGCACGTCATTCATCTTGAACTCGGTGATGCCATATTCGTCGCAATAGTCATCGAGGGTCTGTACCTGCAGACGCGACACCTGGTCGGCAATAGCGTCGATACCGCCTTTGCGCTCAGGGGTGGTCGGCACGTTGTGATCCGGGGTAGCGATGATGGAATCGACGCGCCACGGCTTGCGGCCGGCCAGCCGCAGGCCTTCGAACGCTTGAGGCGAGGTCACTTCATGGATGATGTGACGGTCGATATAGATCAGCGACGAGCCATCGTCGCGCCGTTTCACTTCATGGGAATCCCAAAGCTTGTCGTAAAGCGTTTTGCCGGCCATCAGTCGGTCCTCATCAGCGGTCTTTCTATGCCCCGGGTCTTGAGACATTCAATAACCCTTTGGCTTGTGAGGCTGATGGTATGGCGCTACATTAAATAACTCAAATTCATATTTTTTATGCTTTGGATTACCAACTGGAATACAAGAATGGACCTGGCCAACCTCAATGCCTTTATTGCCATCGCCGAGACCGGCAGTTTCTCCGGGGCCGGCGAACGCCTGCACCTGACGCAGCCGGCCATCAGCAAACGTATTGCCGGGCTGGAGCAACAATTGAAGGTGCGCCTGTTCGATCGCCTGGGCCGCGAGGTGGGTTTGACCGAGGCCGGCCGGGCCTTGCTGCCGCGCGCTTATCAGATTCTCAACGTGCTGGACGATACACGCCGCGCCCTCACCAACCTGACCGGCGAAGTGAGCGGCCGGCTGACCCTGGCCACCAGCCATCATATTGGCCTGCACCGCTTGCCACCGATCCTGCGCACCTTCACGCGGGAGTACCCGAATGTGGCGCTGGATATCCAGTTTCTCGATTCAGAAGTGGCCTACGAAGAAATCCTCCATGGCCGTGCCGAAGTGGCGGTGATCACCCTGGCGCCCGATCCGCACCACGTGGTGAAGGCCACGCCGGTGTGGGATGACCCGCTGGATTTCGTAGTGGCGCCGGAGCACAGCCTCATCAGTAATGGCGGCGTCAGCCTGGCCGATATCGCCCGGCACCCGGCGGTGTTTCCAGGCGGCAATACCTTTACCCACCATATCGTCAGCCGACTGTTCGAAGCCCAGGGCCTGACGCCGAACATCGCGATGAGCACTAACTACCTGGAAACTATCAAGATGATGGTCTCCATCGGCCTGGCCTGGAGCGTACTGCCACGTACTATGCTGGATGACCAGGTGGCACGTATCGCTTTACCGGGCATACAGCTCTGTCGCCAGCTAGGCTATATCGTGCATACCGAAAGGACGCTATCGAACGCTGCGCGGGCTTTCATGAGCCTATTGGATGCACAGGTCGATCTGCCAGGGACACCGGCATGAAACTGTGCGGCCTCAAGGCCTGAAGAAAACCGCGCCGAACGCCCATTGAGCCAAGGCCCTTTGATAATGCCCAACCCCGTCGACTCCGTACCACCTCTGCCCCGTATCTACGCCCTGGATCCCAAGGACGCCGAACAAAGCTGGGACAGCGCGCCCCAGCTACTGGCGGCACTCAATGCTGCGCGGCTGGGTGCATGGTGCTGGGAAATCGACACCGGCCGGATCAGTTGGTCGCGGGGTACCCAGGCGCTGTTCGGCTTTGACCCCAGACAACCGCTGCCCCAAGACCTGGATTACCTCGACCTGCTCGCACCGTCCGATCGCGCCCGCGTGGTGCGGGCTTTTCACGCCGTGCTGGCGGGCGAGCCGTTCGAACAGGCCATGCATCACCGCATCCAGTGGCCGGACGGCAGCCTGCACTGGCTGGAAATCAGTGGCAGCCTGGTCTCGGACAAGGCCGGCCGACGCCGAATGATCGGGGTGATCCGCGAGATCACCCAGCAACGTGAGCGGGAAACCGCCCTGAGCCATTCCGAAAAGCGTTTCGCCACGCTGTTTCACCTGTGCCCCAACATGGTCCTGCTGACACGCCAGGCCGACGGGATGATCAGCGAGGCCAACCAGTATTTCGAAATGCTGTTCGGCTGGCCGGTGGCCGATGCCATCGGCCGCACCACCCTGGAACTGGGCCTGTGGCGTGACCCCGAGCAACGTGCGCTGCTGGTCAAGGCCACCCAGCGCAAAGGCGAACCGATCACCATGGAGGTGCAGTTCTGCGCCAGCAATGGCCAGATCCATGACGGCACCCTCAGCGCGCAAAAGGTCGAGCTGGAGGACGGCGCGTACCTGATCAGTACCTTCCTCGACACCACCGAACGCAAAAATGCCGAGCAAGCCCTCAAGGATAGCCAGGAACGCCTCGACCTGGCGCTGGATTCGGCGCAACTGGGCACCTGGGATTGGCACATCCCCAGCGGCATGCTCTACGGCTCGGCTCGCGCCGCCCAACTGCACGGCCTGCCGCCCGCGCCTTTCCACGAGTCTTTCGACGCTTTCTTTGAAGGGATGTCCGATGAAGAACGCGAGGGCATGCGCAACGCCTACCGCACCTTGCGTGAAGGTCCGGACGGCAACTATCAACTGACCTACCGCGTCGTGATGGAAGACGGCAGCCAGCGCTACCTGGAAAGCCGTGCCCGCCTCTATCGGGACGAAGCCGGCAAGCCCCTGCGCATGGCCGGCACCTTGCTCGACATCACCGATCAGGTCGAACGCGAACAACGCCTGATAGCGTCCGAAGAAAAGTTCGCCAGCCTGTTCCAGGCCAGCCCCGACCCGATCTGCGTGACTTACCTGGACAGCGGCGCCTTTATCGAAATCAACCCGGCCTTCACCCTGACCTTTGGCTGGACCGCCGCCGAGGTGATCGACAAAAGCGCCGAACAGATCGGCCTGTGGGATGACTCCAGCAAGCGCCTGCAACGCATCGAGCAAGTGATCCGCGAGCAGTCATTAAGCAATGTGGCCATTGTGGTGCATCACAAGGATGGCCAAAGCCTGACCTGCATGATTTCCAGCCGGCTGATCAAAGTCGGCGACCAGCCCTGCATCGTCACCACCTTGCGCGATATCACCCAACAGCAACGCTCGGAAGCCGCCCTCAAGGCCAGTGAAGAGAAGTTCGCCAAAGCCTTTCATTCCAGTCCTGACGCCATTTCCATCACCGAGCGCGATACTGGCCGCTACGTTGAAGTCAACGACGGTTTCTGCCGCCTGACCGGCTACCGCGCCGAAGAAGCCATCGGCCTGACGCTGTACCAGATCGGCATCTGGGCCGACGAAAACCAGCGCACCGCGCTGCTGGCCGAACTGCAGATCAAGGGCCGCATTCATCATTTGGAAATGCTCTGGCACAACAAGCATGGCGATTTGCTTGCAGTGGAAGTCTCGGTCGAACCCATCACCCTGAATGAAACCCCGTGCCTGTTGCTGACGGCCCGGGACGTGAGTTTGCTGAAAAATGCCCAGGCACAGATTCGTCACCTGGCCTATCACGACCCGCTGACCAACCTGCCCAACCGCGCGCTGCTGATGGACCGCCTGAGCCAGCAGATCGCCCTGCTCAAGCGTCATAACCTGCGCGGTGCCTTGCTGTTCCTGGACCTTGACCACTTCAAGCACATCAACGATTCCCTCGGCCACCCGGTGGGCGACACGGTGTTGAAAATCGTCACGGCGCGCCTGGAGGCCAGCGTGCGCATGGAGGATACGGTGGCACGCCTGGGCGGTGATGAGTTTGTCGTGCTGCTCAGCGGCCTGGACGGCACACGAATGGAGGTCAGTGCCCAGGTGCAGGAGCTGGCCGATACCCTGCGCGAATTACTTTCGGAACCGATGTTCCTCGATGGTCAGCGCTTGCAGGTCACGCCGAGCATCGGTGTAGCGCTGATTCCCGATCACGGCTCCACACCGGCAGACCTGCTCAAACGCGCCGATATTGCCCTGTACCGGGCCAAGGACTCGGGCCGCAATACCACCCAGATGTTCCATAACAGCATGCAAAAAACCGCCAGTGAACGGCAGCGCATGGAGACCGACCTGCGCCTGGCCCTGTCACGCGGCGAGTTCAGCATGCATTACCAACCCCAGGTGGATGCGCGTGGCAATGTGATCGTCGGTGCCGAAGCCCTGGTACGCTGGCAGCATCCGCAACTGGGCGCGCAGTCACCCAGCGAATTTATCAAGGTACTGGAAGACAGCGGCCTGATCCTGGAGGTCGGCACCTGGATTCTCGATGAGGCGTGCGGCGCCTTTGCGCAATTGATCGCCGAGCGCCTGATAGATCCGCTGAATTTCAGCCTGTGCGTCAATATCAGTCCCCGACAGTTTCGCCAGAACGACTTCGTCGAGCAGGTTGAGCGCAGTCTCAAGCACCACCAACTGCCCTATAGCCTGCTGAAGCTGGAAATCACTGAAGGCATCGTGATCCAGAATCTGGATGACACCGTGGCCAAAATGCGTCGCCTGAAAAAACTCGGGGTGAGCTTCGCGATGGACGACTTCGGCACCGGCTATTCATCGCTGACTTACCTCAAACGCCTGCCGGTGGATACGCTGAAGATCGATCAGTCCTTTGTGCGTGAGGCCAACCATGACCCTAACGATGCGGAAATCATCCGTGCCATTGTGGCCATGGCGCGCAGCCTGAACCTGACGGTGATTGCCGAAGGCGTGGAAACCCCGGAACAGTTGGCATTCCTGCAAATGCTCGGGTGTCACTTGTTCCAAGGGTATTTGCATAGCCGGCCGTTGCCGATCGAGGGGTTCCGGCGGCTATTGGAGTGAGCCCACTGGGCAGAATCTTTTCCTTTCGGCATTTCAGTTCGGGTTTGTAAGGACGGCCTCAAACCAGCTTCAACGCACGGAACCCCGTGTTCATCCACCCGGAAGACGCCAGCTCATGTTTTTGCCCATAAAAGTCGAGCATCCCCTCAATGACGGCGACCGAATGGCTACTGTTCGCCAGCGTGCCGATGGCACCTTTGGCCAATTCATTCACGTCACTTTCCCGTATATAACCAAATAGCCCCAGTCGCCGCAGGGCCTGCCCTGGAAACTCGCCATCATTGAGCGCCTTCAAGGCCGATTGATAGCTCTGGCCGGCGCGAAAGTCGCTGTTCTTCAGATGGGCCCGCTTGGCACTCACGGCGTACAGGAAGTTGGCGTCGCCGAGCAGCCGCTGGTCACTGCCGGCCAACCCGGAGGCGGCCCTGGCCTGGTTCAACTCTTCATGGGTCAGCGACAGGCTTAAGCCATCCCGCATGACCACCTCATACCCACCGGGGGTTGCAGTGACCTGCCGAAAAATATCTTGAGGCCTTTGCCCGAACCTCATCATTGCCGCCTTGATCGCCGACACCGTCACGCAATTACCCGGCTGCCCCTGATAAAAGCCGCTCCAGATGTCCGCCGGCTTTTGACCCGCCAATACGTTGTGCGCTGCGGTGCCCGAGCGAGGCTTGTCGGCGAACAACCTGTAACCATAACGGCCATCCACCTGGCACGCACGACCGTTGTCGCTCCCCACCCCACCCACCACCAGTGCACTGCCAAACTGGCGGGTGCCCATCACAGCCACCACACCCTCGCCCATCATTTCGCTCGGCGGTACATGCTGGGAGAGGCCATACACCCCCATGCCCTGCAGGCACCGCAGGGTGGTTTCACCCTGGAGCGTCTTGGCCAGCGCAGCCTCAAAACCAGCGTAATCGCCAACCTGTTGCTTGCGCTTCACAAAGACGGCCAATGCAAAGTTGGCCGCCCTGACCGCCACATAGTCATCACCGTAGAACCTGGATGCCTGAGCGGTTTGCCTCAGTTCATCCTGCGTCACATGGACTTTGAATTCATCCTTCATCGTGACGTCGTATCCGTTACCTGAAGGCTTCACCTGATTGAACATATCGGCGGGCGTGGGGCCCAAGGTTGCCATCATCAGCTTGATCACGGCGGCATGGGTGCTGCCGTCGAAGTGCTCACCAAACCGCCGCTCGGCGACCTTGAAGGGATTCACGAGAGGCTGCTTACTCCCCGAAACCGGCTGAGTGGAGGCCATCAGTTGAGCATGGGCTGTAGAGATGGTGGATTTTAAGCTCGAAGCAATCATGGGCCAGATTCCTGATATATGCCCTGACGTTCGTGGGATAACGCACCGTTCGGTTCCGGCTGTCACGTTTCACAATAAGAAAAGGGCGCCAATGGCGCCCTTGCTGGGAAGTCTCTCTACGTTACGCGGCCACCGCCGGATGGGGCATGCCCAACAGCCGGCTGACCTGCTCCAGCTGCGTCTCGCGACGCATCGCGGCGAACAGTTCCACCGCTTCCGGATAATTACGCGTCAACATTGCCAGCCATTGCTTCAAACGGCCCGGAGCCTGGCGCTCGGTCAGTTGCGCCACCGATTGGGTCCAGAAGTCCTGGAGCATGGGCTGCATCTGCGCCCAGGTCATTTCCACGACTTCCTCACCGGCTCGCGCGGCGGCGATCTGTCGTGCCAAGTCCGGGCGCGCTACCAGGCCGCGGCCAAGCATGATGTCCTCGGCACCGCTGACTTCCCGGCAACGCTGCCAGTCTTCCACGCTCCAGATATCGCCATTGGCGAACACCGGCACCTTGACCACATCCTGCACTCGCGGAATCCATTCCCAATGAGCAGGCGGCTTGTAGCCGTCGGTCTTGGTGCGCGCATGCACCACGATATGCGCCGCGCCACCTTCGGCCAAAGCCGTGGCGCAGACCAGCGCACCGTCCGGGCTGTCAAACCCGAGGCGCATTTTGGCGGTGACTGGAATATGCGCCGGAACCGCACGGCGTACGTGCTCGACGATCTGGTTGAGCAACTCGGGCTCCTTGAGCAGCACCGCGCCGCCTCGGGATTTGTTGACGGTCTTGGCCGGGCAGCCGAAATTCAGGTCGATCACCTGGGAGCCCAGTTCGCAGGCCAGGGCGGCGTTTTCCGCCAGGCAGACCGGGTCGGAGCCGAGCAATTGCACGCGCAATGGCACGCCCGCTGCGGTATGAGCGCCGTGCAGCAGTTCCGGGGCAAGTTTATGAAAATACGCAGGCGTCAACAGACGGTCGTTAACGCGGATGAACTCGGTCACGCACCAATCAATACCGCCCACGCGGGTCAATACGTCCCGCAGGATGTTGTCGACCAACCCCTCCATGGGCGCCAAAGCAATTTGCATGGAAAACACTCAACAAAAATCGTGGCGCAGTTTACTGGGTTTCCTACGGCAACCGTTAACCCCCTGTCAGGGCGGGGCCGTAACCTTCAAGAAATTCGGCAGGCATGCGCTTGGGCTTGCCGCTGGACAGCTCGATACAGACAAAGGTGGTTTGCGCACGCAGCAGCGTCACGCCGTCGCGTGGGCGCACCAGCTGGAAACGACGGGTCATTTTCAGGCGCTGGTCCCAATCGACGATCCAGGTGGCCAGTTGAAGCTCGTCACCTTCATAGCCCGCCGCCAGGTAATCGATCTCGTGACGTACCACTGCCATGGCACGATCCAGGCGGCGGTACTCGGTGAGGTCCAATCCCAAGCGCTGGGAATGGCGCCAGGCGCAACGCTCCAGCCAGGACACATACACCGCATTGTTGGCGTGCCCCAGGCCATCAATGTCCTCAGGGGCGACCTGCAGATCGATGATAAACGGCGTTGCCAAATCCCAGCCCATGCCTTGCTCCAGTCGATTAATGTCGGCGGGGGCAGTGTATCAGGCGGTTTGCCGCGCCTGTAGACGGCAGCCGGCCAGCAGGCTCAGCACACCGTCGATCACCCGGGGATCAGCCAGTACTTTCTGGTGACCACCGCTCTCCAGACGCAACAGCCGGCTGTCGAACCAGGCCTCGTGAATGGCTTGAGAAGCCTTGACCGGCACGAACGTATCGTCTTCGGCATGCACGATCAGGCCCGGGATATTCATTTGGTAGTGAGCGACATCCAAGTGTTTGAGCGGCATGCCGAAGGCCCATTCGACCTCCTGGATAAAGGCCGAGCGTGCCCGTGGCGGCAAACCGACCATCCCGGCGAACCCGCGCAACACATCCAGGAAGCGCGACGGCGCAGCGATACTGACCAACGCCTCGGTACGCAAACCCAACTGAATGGCCAGCATGGCACTGGCACCGCCCATGGAATGGCCGATCACCGCATGCAGCGGCGGCAATTCGGCAGCGGCTTCAAGCATGGCCCGGGCGAACAGCAACACATGCGCTTCACGCCCCGGCGAACGACCATGGGCAGGCCCCTCCAGTGCGATGACCGAATAACCTTCGCGCACCAACACCGTGATCAAGCTGGCGAACTGCGTGGGGCGCCCTTCCCAGCCGTGCATCAGCAATACGGCAGGCCCTTGCCCCCATCGCAGTGCGGACAGACCGAAACGCAAAGTGATGCGCTCTGATTGGGCCAATAGCGGCAGCTCCCAATCGCGCGGAGGCAGGTCCCGAGGGGTCATGAAGGTACGACGCATCTTGCTTGCGACCGTGTGCGGCGCCAGGCGGCCGACGGTGCCGTTGAAACCCCGAATCCATGTCAGTGCGCCCATGATCGACTCCTCTTCTCAGCGCACCGCCGACTTGGCTGCGCGTAACACTCGGTCAGACAGCTCGCACGGGCCCAGGGCTCGCGCAAGGGCCAGGCCACCGATCATCAACGCCATGTCAGCCAGGGCTTTGTCGGTGTCTTCAGGACTGGCGGCCAATTGCGCCGCCATCAGTTCCACATGCTCATTCAATGCGTGGCGAAATTCATCCGGCAGGCGACTCATCTCGCCGACGGTTGCCGGTATCGGGCAGGCCTGGGCGGTTGAGTCACGGTGTTTGCGCGACAGGTAAAACGCTGCCACCAGACTTCTGCGCTCCTCACCGGTGAGCTGCGCATCCATATCGTCAATCGAGGCACGCCGCCTCGCCAACAATTGGGTGAATGCCTCCAGCATCAGCGCGTCCTTGCTTTCAAAGTGCGCATAGAAACCGCCGACCGTAAGCCCGGCGGCGCCCATGACTTCACCCACACTGGGCTCGGCAGGGCCGCGCTGGATCAATGCAGCACTGGCCGCTTGCAGAATGCGTTCGCGGGTTTGCGCCTTTTTATCGCTCATCGTTGCCTCCCTCTCTCATGGGCTGAATATTATTACCATAATAATATTGCGCAAGCGACAGGCATGACCGCTGGTCAGAAGAGAAGATTGAGTGAAAAGGAGAGAGAGGGTTAAACGCCAGACAAACAAAAGGGCCATTCAATAATTGAATGACCCTTTAAAATCCCGCAGAGCGGGTAATCGTGGCGTCCCCTAGGGGACTCGAACCCCTGTTACCGCCGTGAAAGGGCGGTGTCCTAGGCCACTAGACGAAGGGGACACAAACCTTCTGTACAACTGATCAGTGCTGAGAA